>NZ_LT992502.1:4500000-4717613 GCF_900324475.1 Enterobacter bugandensis | reverse complement strand
ACGCGGGAAATAAGGAAAGAGAATTGACTCCGGAGTGTACAATTATTACAATCCGGCCTCTTTAATCACCCACGGCTTCGGCGTCCGTCATTCGAAACTCGGTCGGGCATCCGCAAAAGTCATGAATTTTTTCAAGTTTAGGTAGAAATCGCCATGAAACGCACTTTTCAACCGTCTGTACTGAAGCGCAACCGTTCTCACGGCTTCCGTGCTCGTATGGCTACTAAAAATGGTCGTCAGGTTCTGGCACGTCGTCGTGCTAAAGGCCGCGCTCGTCTGACCGTTTCCAAGTAATAAAGCTAACCCCTGAGTGGTTAAGCTAGCATTTCCCAGGGAGTTACGTTTGTTAACTCCCACTCATTTCACTTTCGTCTTCCAGCAGCCACAACGGGCTGGCACGCCGCAAATCACCATCCTCGGCCGCCAAAATTCGCTGGGGCATCCCCGCATCGGTCTCACAGTCGCTAAGAAAAACGTTAAGCGTGCGCATGAACGCAACCGGATTAAACGTCTGACGCGTGAAAGCTTCCGTTTACGTCAGCACGAACTGCCTTCTATGGATTTCGTGGTGGTGGCTAAAAAGGGGGTTGCCGACCTCGATAACCGTGCTCTCTCGGAAGCGTTGGAAAAATTATGGCGCCGCCACTGTCGCCTGGCTCACGGGTCCTGATAGCCCTCATTCGGGTCTATCAACGCCTGATTAGTCCGCTACTCGGGCCGCACTGCCGTTTCACACCAACATGCTCAAGCTACGGAATTGAGGCATTGCGCAGGTTTGGAGTGATAAAAGGCAGTTGGTTGACGGTGAAACGCGTATTAAAATGCCACCCTTTACACCCCGGTGGAGACGACCCCGTCCCCCCAGGACCTTTTGATACCAGAGAACACTAACGATGGATTCGCAACGCAATCTTCTTATCATCGCTTTGTTGTTCGTGTCTTTCATGATCTGGCAGGCATGGGAGCAGGATAAAAATCCTCAACCCCAGCAGCAGACCACGCAGACCACGACCACCGCAGCGGGTAGCGCCGCCGACCAGGGCGTACCGGCCAGTGGCCAGGGGAAACAGATTACGGTTAAGACCGATGTGCTTGAGCTGACTATCAACACCCGTGGTGGTGATGTTGAGCAGGCGCTGCTGTTGACCTACCCGAAAGAGCTGAAGTCTAACGAACCGTTCCAGTTACTGGAAACCACACCGGAGTTCCTGTATCAGGCGCAGAGCGGCCTGACCGGTCGTGATGGCCCGGACAACCCGGCTAACGGTGCGCGTCCACTGTATAACGTCGAGAACGACACCTTTGTACTGGCTGATGGCCAGAACGAACTCGTTATCCCGATGACCTACACCGACGCGGCAGGCAACACCTTCACCAAAACCTTCACCCTGAAACGCGGTGAGTATGCGGTGAACGTGGGCTACAGCGTACAGAACGCCGGTGCGAAACCGCTGGAACTGTCTACCTTCGGTCAGCTGAAGCAGTCCATCAATCTGCCGTCACACCGTGACACCGGAAGCAGCAACTTTGCGCTGCATACCTTCCGTGGCGCGGCGTACTCCACGCCTGATGCGAAGTACGAGAAATACAAATTCGACACCATTGCCGATAACGAAAACCTGAACGTCAGCTCCAAAGGCGGTTGGGTAGCAATGCTGCAGCAGTATTTCGCGACCGCGTGGATCCCGAATAACGACGGTACGAATAACTTCTACACCGCGAACCTGGGCAACGGTATTGCAGCCATCGGCTACAAATCACAGCCTGTTCTGGTTCAGCCGGGTCAAACCGGTAAGCTGGCAAGCACCCTGTGGGTCGGCCCGGAAATCCAGGACAAAATGGCCGCTGTTGCGCCGCACCTGGATCTGACCGTGGATTACGGTTGGTTGTGGTTCATCTCTCAGCCGCTGTTTAAGCTGCTGAAGTTCATCCACAGCTTCCTGGGTAACTGGGGCTTCTCCATCATCGTTATCACCTTCATCGTGCGTGGCATCATGTACCCGCTGACCAAAGCGCAGTACACCTCCATGGCGAAGATGCGCATGCTACAGCCGAAGATTCAGGCGATGCGTGAGCGTCTGGGCGATGATAAACAGCGTCAGAGCCAGGAGATGATGGCCCTGTATAAAGCAGAGAAAGTGAACCCACTGGGTGGTTGCTTCCCGCTGCTGATTCAGATGCCAATCTTCCTTGCGTTGTACTACATGCTGATGGGTTCCGTTGAGCTGCGCCACGCGCCGTTCGCCCTGTGGATCCATGACCTGTCCGCACAGGACCCGTACTACATCCTGCCGATCCTGATGGGCGTGACGATGTTCTTCATCCAGAAGATGTCGCCAACCACCGTGACCGACCCGATGCAGCAGAAGATCATGACCTTTATGCCGGTTATCTTCACCGTGTTCTTCCTGTGGTTCCCGTCAGGTCTGGTGCTGTACTATATCGTCAGCAACCTGGTGACCATCATCCAGCAGCAGCTGATTTACCGTGGTCTGGAAAAACGTGGCCTGCATAGCCGCGAAAAGAAAAAGTCCTGATTCGGTAAGATAACGCTAAAATAAGGGCGGTCGATTGACCGCCTTTTTTATTTGTATTGAACGAGAGCAACCATGAGCCATAACGACACTATCGTCGCCCAGGCAACCCCACCGGGACGCGGTGGTGTAGGCATTCTGCGCATCTCCGGCCTGAAGGCGCGCGAGGTGGCAGAAGCGGTGCTGGGTAAACTGCCAAAGCCGCGCTACGCTGATTACCTGCCGTTTAAAGATGCCGACGGCACGCCGCTGGACCAGGGCATTGCGCTGTGGTTCCCCGGCCCGAACTCCTTTACCGGCGAAGACGTGCTGGAACTTCAGGGCCACGGCGGCCCGGTTATCCTCGACCTGCTGTTAAAACGTATTCTGACCCTGCCTGGCCTGCGCATTGCGAAGCCGGGCGAGTTCTCCGAACGTGCCTTCCTCAACGACAAGCTCGACCTGGCACAGGCCGAGGCGATTGCAGACCTGATCGACGCCAGCTCTGAACAGGCGGCCCGCTCCGCCCTGAACTCGCTGCAGGGCGCGTTTTCCGCACGTGTGAATCACCTTGTGGAAGCACTTACTCACCTTAGGATCTACGTGGAAGCGGCTATCGACTTCCCGGACGAGGAAATCGACTTCCTCTCTGACGGCAAAATCGAAGCCCAGCTAAACCAGGTGATGAGCGATCTGGATGCCGTCCGCGCCGAAGCGCGTCAGGGCAGCCTGCTGCGTGAAGGGATGAAGGTCGTCATTGCTGGTCGCCCTAACGCCGGGAAATCGAGCCTGCTGAACGCCCTGGCGGGCCGTGAAGCGGCGATCGTCACCGACATAGCCGGGACCACCCGCGACGTGCTGCGCGAGCACATCCACATCGACGGGATGCCGCTGCACATTATCGACACCGCGGGCCTGCGTGATGCCAGCGACGAGGTTGAGCGCATCGGTATCGAGCGCGCCTGGCAGGAAATCGAGCAGGCCGACCGCGTGCTGTTTATGGTGGACGGCACCACGACCGACGCCGTTGACCCGGCGGAGATTTGGCCAGACTTTATCGCCCGTCTGCCGGCCAAGCTGCCTATCACCGTGGTGCGTAACAAAGCGGACGTTACCGGCGAAACGCTCGGTATCAGCGATGTGAATGGTCACTCACTTATTCGCCTGTCGGCGCGTACAGGGGAAGGCGTGGAAGCCCTGCGTAACCATCTCAAGCAGAGCATGGGCTTTGATACCAGCATGGAAGGCGGCTTCCTGGCGCGTCGCCGTCACCTGCAGGCGCTGGAAGAGGCGGCACGCCATCTTGACCAGGGCAAAGCGCAGCTGATTGGTGCGTGGGCGGGTGAACTGCTGGCGGAAGAGCTGCGTCTGGCGCAGCAGAATCTGAGCGAGATCACCGGGGAGTTTACGTCGGACGATCTGTTGGGCAGGATTTTCTCGAGCTTCTGTATCGGTAAATAGTTTCCGCTAATTGATGGTGATTTCCTCTCAGGAAATCACCATTGTCCAAATGGCAACTCGCCTAATCCCTTTTCACCCCCTATTCTGCATGCCTGCATTTATGGGGGGTTTATGGCGCGTTTTCTGTTTTGTAGTTTCGCATTAGTTCTGCTTTATCCGTCGGGTATTGATATGTATCTGGTGGGATTACCGCACATCGCCCGCGATCTGGGTGCCAGCGAAGCGCAGCTGCACATTGCGTTTTCGGCCTATCTCGCAGGAATGGCGTCGTCGATGGTCTTTGCCGGGAAGATCGCGGATAAGGCTGGCCGTCAGCCCGTCGCAATAACCGGAGCCATCATCTTTGCCCTGGCCTCTCTTCTCTGCTCACAGGCACAGAACAGCACCTTGTTCCTGGCAGGACGGTTCATCCAGGGCATTGGTGCCGGCGGCTGCTACGTGGTGGCGTTTGCCATTTTGCGCGACACCTTAAGCGCCCAGCGCCGTGCTAAAGTGCTCTCCATGCTGAACGGGATAACCTGCATCATTCCGGTCCTGGCACCGGTTGTAGGCTATCTGATCATGCTGAAATTCCCGTGGCAGAGCCTGTTCTGGACCATGGCTGCAATGGGCGCCCTGGTCTTTATGCTGTCGATCGCCGTACTGAAAGAGACCCACCCGGGCTCGCAGAATCCCAGCCATACCGCGACCATTCATCCGGCAGAGAAACTTCTCAATCGCTTCTTCCTCAGCCGTCTGACCGTAACCACGTTAAGCGTGGCAGTGATCCTGACGTATGTAAACGTTTCCCCGGTGTTGCTGATGGAGACCATGGGTTTCGATCGCGGTGAGTATTCCACGGTAATGGCATTAACCGCTATGGTCAGTATGGCCGTCTCATTTTCTACCCCCTTCGCGCTGAATCTCTTCCGCCAGCGCACGCTGATGCTGACCTCGCAGGCACTGTTTCTCGCCGCAGGTGTGGTTCTGGCAACCACCAGCTCGCATGCGCTGATGCTGGTGGGCATTACGCTCATCTGTGCCGGGTTCTCGGTTGGCTTTGGCGTGGCGATGAGTCAGGCGCTTGGCCCGTTCTCGCTGCGGGCAGGCGTGGCAAGCTCGGTGCTGGGGATCGCGCAGGTCTGCGGCTCGTCTCTGTGGATATGGCTGGCGGCGGTCATCGGACTTAACGCGCTCAATATGCTGATCGGGATTCTGATTGGCTGTAGCATAGTCTGCATCACCTTACTTATGGTCATCCAGCCCGCGGCACAGTATGAAGAAGCCCATCAGCAGTCTCGATCTTAACCTGTTGCTTTGCCTGCAGCTTTTGCTGCAGGAGCGCAGCGTCACCAAAGCCGCAAAGCGGATGAACGTGACGCCGTCGGCGGTGAGTAAATCGCTGGCCAGGCTGCGCGACTGGTTTGACGACCCGCTGTTTGTCAAAACGCCGTTAGGGCTGCTGCCTACGCCGCTGACAGTCAGCCTGGAGCAGGATTTGGCCGACTGGATGCAGATCGGCAACCAGATCCTCGATAAATCTCACCATGATTCGCCTGGCGGGCTGACGTTCGTGCTGGCCGCCGAAACGCCGCTGATGCTCATCCGCTTTAACGCCCTGCTTGAGCAGGTGAACCAGCGTTATCCGCAGGCGACGGTGAAGATGCGTCACTGGGATTACGACTCGCTGGACGCCATTACGCGCGGGGAAGTGGACGTTGGCTTCACCGGTCGCGAAACCCACCCGCGCTCGCGTGAACTGCTGAAGCTGATGCCGTGGTTTATCGACTACGAAATCTTGTTTAGCGACCGTCCATACGTCTATTTGCGTGAGGACCACCCCGCTCTGCAGGAGGAGTGGAATCTGGAGACCTTCCTGCGCTATCCCCATATCAGTATCTTCTGGGAACGGAGCGACACCTGGGCGCTGGATGAGGTGCTAAAAGAGATGGGGCGGGAGAGAAACATTGCCATGTGTTTGCCGGGTTTTGAGCAGTCGATGTTTATGGCGGCGCAGCCCGGCCATAACTATATCGCCACGGCTCCCCACTACTGCCGCCACTACAATGATCTCCACCAGCGGAAGCTGATCGCGCTTCCTATTCCCATTGACGAAGCGCAGGCTGAAAAGCTGACCGTTCCCTTCACGCTGATCTGGCATAAACGGAACAGCCATAATCCGAAAATCCTCTGGCTGCGGGAGACCATCAAGGCGTTGTACGGTGGTAGCGATCCAATTTTTGCCTAAGAAAATGTAAAGTTCGGCCTTCAGGCTTCTCTTACTTCGATTTACTGATTAAAACAGGAGTCAAGTTAAGCGATAATCATGTAACCGTTTAACCGATTACGACCATTATCAAGGAGCGAAAAATGGCAACGCACTTTGCAAGAGGGATACTTACAGAAGGACGTCTCGTATCGGCCAGACTCTCTTCAGCCTGTCACAGTGAGGCGCTCAAACTCCCCGAACACCGCAGGACGCGGTTTTTAGCCTCGAGAGCACTTCTCGCAGAACTGCTGTTTATGCTGTACGGCACCAGCGAACTGCCGGAGATCGTCACGCAACCAGAAGGCCGCCCGGTTTTTGCTGACCCGGAACTCCCCCGTTTTTCCATTGCCTATACGGGCAATATCATTGGCGTGGCGCTGACCACCGAAGGGGATTGCGGGCTGGATATGGAGCTTCAGCGTGCGACGCGGAGCTTCCACGGCGCAAGCCCGCACGATGACTACCCGCTCTCCAGTAATGAGAAGCTGTGGGTACGCAACCAGAACGACTCCGTCGAGGCCAGAGCCCAGCTCATCACCCTGCGCCAGAGTATTCGCAAGCTCTGCGGATGCGCTTCAGACGACGCCAACCTGTTGCAATTGTTGCCCGGCTCCGGACGCCTGCGTGCCGCTAAAGCTACGCTTGTAGAGGCGCTCAGCGATGCAGAAGATGTGTTGATATGGTCTGTTGCAGTTAGCCCAGCCATTGAACGGCTAAAGATTTGGGAATTTGACAGTAAAGAGGGATGGAGTAGCCTTCCGGATGTGCCCGAGCGCGCCAACGAGCCCGCCGCACGCCTGATGCGTTTAACCAGTTTACCGGCAGAAAAAGCATTTACCCATAGCTGATCCAATCAGGGTCATCATGATGAAACAGGAGTAATCATGTCTGATACGTTGAAAGTAGTTACGTTACTGGGAAGCCTGCGCAAAGGTTCATTTAACGGAATGGTTGCCCGCACGCTGCCGCAGCTGGCCCCGGCAGGTATGGAAATTAGCGCCCTGCCATCTATTGGCGATATCCCGCTGTATGATGCAGATATCCAGCAGGAAGAGGGGTTCCCGCAGAGCGTGGAGGCGATAGCCGAGCAGATCCGCCAGGCCGACGGTGTGGTCATTGTCACGCCGGAGTATAACTACTCGGTTCCGGGTGGCCTGAAGAACGCCATTGACTGGTTATCCCGTTTACCGGAGCAGCCGCTGTCTGGCAAACCGGTGCTGATCCAGACCAGCTCAATGGGCGCGATTGGTGGCGCACGCTGCCAGTATCACCTGCGTCAGATCCTGGTGTTCCTGGATGCGATGGTGATGAACAAGCCGGAATTTATGGGCGGTGTGATTCAAAACAAGGTCGACCCGCAGACGGGTGAAGTGGTGGATCAGAGCACGCGTGACCATCTCTCTGGCCAGCTGACCGCGTTTGGGGATTATATTAAGCGGGTGAAGGCGTAAGCCGGAGCGGCCTGATGCCCTCACCCTGGCCCTCTCCCACGTGGAGAGGGAACAAACCTGTTTATTTCGCGTCAATAAACACAATCTTCAACACAAACAGCAGCGCAACGATAATCACGCACGGGCTGAGTTCGCGGAAGCGGCCGGTACCGATCTTCATGACACAGTAAGAGATAAAGCCCAGCGCGATACCTTCGGTGATCGAGAAGCTGAACGGCATCATCACGGCGGTAATAAAGGCTGGCACCGCTTCGGTTAAATCTTCCCACTTCACGCGCGCCAGGCTCGACGTCATCAGCACGCCCACGTAAATCAGCGCGCCGGCAGCCGCATACGGTGGAACCATACCCGCCAGCGGAGAGAGGAAGATCACCAGCAGGAACAGGATACCCACCACCACCGCCGTCAGGCCGGTACGGCCACCCACGGACACGCCGGAAGAGGATTCAATGTAAGCGGTAACAGATGAGGTGCCGATGAAAGAACCCGCCACGGAAGAGATGCTGTCCACATACAGCGCCTGCTTCATGCGCGGGAATTTGCCTTTCTCGTCAGCCAGACCCGCTTTGTCCGTCACGCCAATCAGCGTACCGGAGGAGTCAAACAGGTTGACCAGCATGAAGGAGAAGATCACGCCCGCCAGGCCCAGGTTCAGGGAACCCGCCAGGTCAACGTGACCAATCACGGTAGAGACGCTCGGCGGCGCAGAGACAATACCGCTGTAATGCACGTCACCCAGCATCCAGCCCAGCAGCGTGGTCACGATGATAGAGACCAGCACCGCAGCGTGGATGTTGCGCGACGCCAGGATCGCGATGATGAAGAAGCCCAGCACGCCCAGCAGCACGCTGTGCGAGGTCAGGTTACCGATGCTCACCAGCGTTTCCGGGTTCGCCACGATCACACCGGCGTTTTTCAGACCCATCATGCCGATGAACAGACCGATACCGCTGGTGATACCCACGCGCAGGCTCACCGGGATATTGGCAATCATCCAGTAGCGGACGCGGAAGATGGTCAGCAGCAGCAAGCCGACCGCACCCCAGAAGATAGCGCCCATACCAACCTGCCACGGCAGGCCCATCGCCTGAACCACCACGAACGCGAAGAACGCATTCAGGCCCATAGCGGGTGCCAGCGCCACAGGCAGGTTAGCGAAAACGCCCATCAGGATGCTGCCAAGGGCCGCGATCAGACAGGTGGTAACAAAGACGGCGCTGGTGTCCATGCCAGCGACGCCCAGAATTTGCGGGTTCACAAAAACGATATAGACCATCGTCAGGAAGGTGGTGAAACCGGCGATCACTTCGGTGCGTGCCGTTGTGCCGTGCTCGCGCAGTTTGAATACGCGCTCAAGCAGACCCTGACCAGATGTCTGGGTTGTGTGTTGTTGACTCATCATCAATTTCCGAACAAGGAGGGAAAATTCGTCGCTATCCTATACCAAAATGCGACAATAGTGGCGGTTACGGGATACTTTTTTCATTGATTATGCTTATACGGCAACGATTGCGTCTCGTAAATCTGTCGTACGTAAACGTTAAACTTGTTAAAAGGGAAGGGCATGTCCGGAATTGAAGCGGTATTTTTCGACTGTGACGGTACGCTGGTCGACAGTGAGGTCATTTGTTCCCGCGCGTATGTCGCCATGTTCCAGGAATTTGGCATTACGCTCGATCTCGAAGAGGTGTTCAAACGCTTTAAGGGCGTGAAGCTGTACGAGATCATCGACATCATTAACGAAGAGCACGGGGTGGATCTGGCGAAAGCGGAGCTGGAACCGGTGTACCGCGCCGAGGTCGCACGCCTCTTCGACTCAGAACTGGAAGTTATTGCCGGGGCTAACGCGCTGCTGGATGCGATGACGGTGCCAATCTGCGTAGTTTCCAACGGTCCGGTCAGCAAAATGCAGCATTCACTGGGCAAGCTTGAAATGCTCCACCACTTTCCGGAAAAACTGTTCAGCGGCTACGATATCCAGCGCTGGAAACCCGATCCGGCCCTGATGTTCCACGCGGCGAAAGCGATGAACGTCAACGTGGAGAACTGCATTCTGGTGGATGACTCGCCTGCGGGCGCCCAGTCGGGGATTGATGCGGGGATGGAGGTGTTTTACTTCTGTGCCGATCCGCACAACAAGCCGATCGATCATCCAAAAGTGACGACCTTTACCGATCTGGCGCAATTGCCAGAGTTGTGGAAGGCACGCGGGTGGGATATTACGCGTTAAGCTAACGTAGGGCGGGTAAGCGCCAGCGCCACCCGCCACAACCATCACTCTTTCGGATCTTTACCCGCCAGCAGCTTGTCCAGCTCGTCGCCGCCCACGTGACGGAAGTCCTGACCCTTCACGAAGTAGAAAATATATTCGCAAATGTTCTGGCAGCGGTCGCCGATACGCTCGATAGAGCGCGCGCAGAACAGGGCCGTCAGCACGCTTGGGATGGTACGGGAATCTTCCATCATGTAGGTCATCAGCTGACGCACAATGCCTTCATACTCCTGGTCGACTTTCTTGTCTTCACGGTAGATACGCACCGCTTCGTCCAGATCCATACGCGCAAAGGCATCCAGCACGTCGTGCAGCATCTGCACAGTGTGGCGGCCCAGCGACTCCAGGCTCACCAGCAGCGGCTGATGCTGCTGGGAAAACTTCTCCAGCGCGGTGCGGCAGATTTTATCCGCCACGTCACCAATACGTTCCAGCTCGGCGATGGTTTTAATGATCGCCATTACCAGACGCAGGTCGCTCGCGGTCGGCTGACGCTTGGCGATAATACGCACGCAGGCTTCATCGATCGCCACTTCCATCATGTTGACGTTATGGTCGCCTTCGATGACGCGCTTCGCCAGCTCGCTGTCCTGGTTATGCATTGCCGTAATCGCATCAGAAAGCTGCTGCTCGACCATGCCACCCATGGTCATCACCTGCGTGCGAATACTTTCCAGCTCTGCGTTGAACTGGCCTGAAATGTGTTTATTAAGATTGAGGTTGTCCATGGTTTCTCCACATGCACTAAGGCAAATCAACCGTAGCGGCCAGTAATATAATCTTCGGTTTGTTTCTTCGCGGGCCGGGTGAACAGCGCGTCCGTATCGCTGAACTCAATCAACTCGCCCAGGTACATAAACGCCGTGTGATCTGAGCAACGCGCAGCCTGCTGCATGTTGTGGGTCACGATAACCACGGTGTAATCCTGCTTCAGCTCGGTGATCAGCTCTTCAATACGGCCGGTTGAGATCGGGTCCAGCGCTGAACATGGTTCATCCAGCAGCAACACTTCCGGGCGAATGGCGATACCGCGCGCAATGCACAGACGCTGCTGTTGACCACCGGAGAGAGAGTACCCGCTCTGATGAAGTTTATCTTTGGTTTCGTTCCATAATGCGGCCTTGGTCAATGCCCACTGCACGCGCTCGTCCATGTCCGCACGGGAGAGCTTCTCAAACAGGCGAACGCCAAACGCGATGTTGTCATAGATGGACATCGGGAACGGCGTCGGTTTCTGGAACACCATGCCCACTTTGGCACGCAGCAGGGCGATATCCTGGGCCTGGGTCAGAATGTTTTCGCCATCCAGGATAATTTCACCTTCAGCGCGCTGCTCCGGATAGAGCGAATACATTTTGTTAAAGGTACGCAGCAGCGTGGACTTGCCACAGCCAGACGGACCGATGAATGCCGTGACCTGGTTCTTAGCGATATCCAGGTTGATGTTCTTCAGGGCATGGAATTTGCCGTAGTAGAAGTTCAAATCACGAACCTGAATCTTACCCGGGGCAGTATCAACCATACTCATTGACTCATTTCCTCATTCGACGCCGCGAGCTGCCGCGCCGTAAAAAATTAACCGTGTTTCTTCTTCGCGAAAATGACGCGCGCCAGAATGTTCAGCAACAGTACGCAAAGGGTGATGATCAGCACCCCGGCCCAGGCCAGCTGCTGCCATTCCGCGAATGGGCTCATCGCAAATTTAAAGATCGTCACCGGCAGGTTGGCGATCGGCTGCATCATGTCCGTGCTCCAGAACTGGTTGGAGAGGGCAGTAAACAGCAGCGGTGCCGTTTCACCGGCAATACGGGCGATAGCCAGCAGAATACCGGTCATGATCCCGGAGACCGACGCTTTGAGGGTGATCGCAGAAATCATTTTCCATTTCGGCGTACCCAGCGCGTAAGCTGCTTCACGCAGGCTATCCGGCACCAGTTTCAGCATGTTTTCGGTGGTACGAATGACGATAGGCACCTGCAGCAGCGCCAGCGCAATTACGCCCGCCCAGCCGGAGAAGTGTTCCATTTGCGCGACTACGATGGTGTAAACAAACAGGCCCACGACAATCGACGGAGCGGAAAGCAGGATGTCGTTAATGAAGCGAATCACCTCTGCCAGCCAGGATTTACGCCCGTACTCGGCCAGGTAGATGCCGGCCATGATGCCCAGCGGCGTACCGAAAACGGTCGCCCACAGGATCAGCAGGCCGCTGCCCGCCAGGGCGTTCGCCAGACCACCACCCGCCGTATTTGGCGGCGGCGTCATCTCGGTGAACAGCGCCAGAGACATTCCATCAATACCACGGGTGATGGTGGACATCAGGATCCAGATCAGCCAGAACAGGCCGAATGCCATCGTTGCCATGGAAAGCGTCAGCGCAATGCGGTTTTTAAAACGACGCTTCGCCTGCATTTTGCGGCGGGATTCGGCAAGCTGAGCGGTGCTTTGCATTTCGAGAGTTGCCATCAGCGTGCCCCCTCATTTTTCGCGAGACGCAGGATCATCAGCTTGGAAATCGCCAGAACAATGAAGGTGATAACGAACAGAATCAGACCCAGTTCCATCAGCGCTGCGACGTGAAGCCCGGATTCCGCTTCGGCAAATTCGTTTGCCAGCGCGGAGGTAATACTGTTACCCGGCATATAGAGTGAAGCGCTGTCGAGCTGGTAGGTGTTACCGATGATAAAGGTGACCGCCATAGTTTCACCCAGCGCGCGACCTAAGCCCAGCATTACGCCGCCGATCACCCCATTTTTGGTGAACGGAAGGACAATGCGCCAGATAACTTCCCAGGTGGTACAGCCGATGCCGTAGGCCGACTCTTTCATCATCACCGGGGTTTGTTCGAAGACATCGCGCATTACCGCCGCAATGTACGGAATAATCATGATGGCGAGGATCACACCTGCCGCCAGAATACCGATACCGAATGCCGGGCCAGAGAACAGGGCTCCCACAAACGGAACGGCGGAGAGAACATTACCTACCGGCTCCTGGAAATACGTGGCAAACAGCGGCGCAAAGATAAACAGGCCCCACATGCCGTATACGATACTTGGGATGGCCGCCAGCAGTTCGATGGCTATACCCAGCGGGCGACGCAGCCAGCCCGGCGCCAGTTCCGTCAGGAACAGCGCAATACCGAAGCTTACCGGAACCGCAATCAGCAGGGCAATGAACGAGGTCACCAGCGTACCGTAAATCGGCACCAGCGCACCGTAGATATCGTTCGGCGCGTCCCACTCTTTGGTCCACAGGAAGGAGAAACCGAATTTCTGAATGCTCGGCCAGGAGGAGAAAATCAGAGACACGATAATGCCGCCCAGCAGCAATAGCACAATCAGCGCAGCCAGTTTGACCAGCGCGCCGAAAATCATGTCACCTTTTTTACCCGGAGGGTTAAATGCAGGCTTGGTTGCAGCCATAAATCACTCTTCTGTTAAACGCGTTTACGAAATCGGCGGGTAAGCGCAAGCGCCACCCGCCATTTTCGTCAGAATGCTAAATTAATACAATGCTTTACCGCTGCTGTCTTTCACGTTGGTTTTCCATGCAGCACGAATCTGCTCAACCACGCTGTCTGGCAGGCTGGCGTAATCCAGGTCGTTAGCCTGTTTGCCGCCGTTTTTATATGCCCAGTCAAAGAACTTCAGCACTTCAGTACCTTGCTCTGGTTTCTTCTGATCTTTGTGAATCAGAATGAACGTTGTAGAAGTGATTGGCCACGCGTTGTCGCCTTTCTGGTTAGTCAGATCCTGTGCGAAGGATTTGCTCCAGTCAGCGCCTTTCGCTGCGTTAGCGAAGTTCTCTTCAGTTGGGCTAACCGGTTTGCCGTCAGCAGAAACCAGTTTGGTGTAAGCCAGGTTGTTCTGCTTAGCGTAAGCGTATTCTACGTAACCAATAGAGCCAGGCAGACGCTGTACGAAGGCAGCGATGCCGTCGTTACCTTTACCGCCCAGACCGGTTGGCCAGTTAACGGTAGAGCCGGAGCCGACTTTCGATTTCCACTCTTCGTTCACTTTTGCCAGGTAGCTGGTGAACACGAAGGAGGTACCAGAGCCGTCAGCGCGGCGAACCACAGCGATGTTCTGCGAAGGCAGCTTAACGCCAGGGTTCAGCTTAGTGATGGCTTCGTCATCCCATTTTTTGATTTTGCCCAGGTAGATGTCGCCCAGGGTTTTGCCGTCCAGCACCAGCTCGCCTGATTTCAGGCCAGGGATATTAACGGCCAGCACAACGCCGCCGATCACGGTCGGGAACTGGAACAGGCCTTCCTGATTCAGTTTTTCATCAGACAGCGGAGCGTCGGATGCGCCGAAATCAACGGTATTCGCGGTAATTTGTTTTACGCCACCGGAGGAGCCGATACCCTGATAGTTAACCTTGTTACCGGTTTCTTTCTGGTAGGTATCCGCCCATTTGGCATACACCGGCGCAGGGAAGGTTGCACCAGCGCCAGTCAGGCTTGCTGCTGCAAAAGCAGAGAAAGCGCTCAGAGATAAGGTCGCGGCGACAACAGTTGCGACAGTGGTACGCATAACTTTCATAATGTCTCCTGCAAGGATTTCGTAAATCATTGTTTAAGTGGCTACGATGAGCAAAATAGGACAAACAGGTGACAGATAAATGTACGAAATATGACAGTTTTATGACAATCAACGTGTTTGAGTTAAGGTAATGATTTTAATACAAATAAAATCATATCCCTGTCATGATAATGTCACACTGAGATGCGTTAAGCCTGGTTCAAAGATGTGAATATGACAACGGCTGTCATAAACAGCCGTTGTTATTAATTTTGAATTTCGAAGGTCACGGTTGCCCAGGCTTCAAAGGCGCCGGGCTTCGGAATACTCCCCGTCGCGCTGGCCGGGGCAGCAGAGAAGGTGAGCGAGTTAACTTCGGCGCCCCCCTGGTTGGCTCCCATATCCATATCCATGCTCCCCCCATTGACGTTGACGACGCGGTCCCATTTATCATAAATAACGATCCCTACGTCATCATTGCCGTTCACTTTCATCATCGTGGCGTCAGCGTCAACGGGATCGGCATGGAAAGCGGATCGGACGATGTTCTCATCCAGCATGCCGGTACATTTCACCTGTATCATCTTGCGGATTTTGCGGCTACCGACCGCCTCGCCTTTGGTGGCTGAAAACGCGCTGGCGGGAATTTTTCCAAAATCAATTTCCAGCGACTGACCCGGCGCAATCTCGCAGTTTTGCGGTACCACGATGTCTCCGGCAATTTTTATTTCGGCGAGCTTCTCGGTACTTGCCAGAGAGGACGCTTCATCGATACCGCCATAGAGCGTGGCAATCGTCGTACCCGGAACGGTAATTTTTCCAATAAAGGGCTTGTCGATCAAAAACGATATTTTTACCTGAGAGCCGGTATCAAGCGTTGCCTCTGAGCCCTCTACACTGGAGGTATAACAGTAGATACCGGACGTCACCCGGTTGGGCTCCGCCTCAAAGGGAACGGCGAGATAGTCACGTCCCAGCACGTGAATAGAGGACGCAATACTGAGGTGATCGTTCAACCTGTAGTAGGTATATCCATTTTTAACGGTATTAACGCTTAAGGGCGAACGCGCGGTGAAGTAGACGCTACGAAACGTGGTGGTGAAATGGGTCAGGCAGTTACATCCCAGTTTATACTGGGAAGGCGATTGCAGGGTCGTCAGATCGCGCACCTCGGTTCCCGCCTGGTTTTTATCTGCCGGTATTTCTGCCCCGTTAAGATTCAGATTGAAAATATAGGTGCCGCCGATGGCGAAACACACCCCGCCTTCTGTCGTCGCAGCGTGGGAAAAAGGGGTAAAAAGCAGCATGGCGACTGCTATAAAAGTGATACGTCGTTTCATCTCATTTCCCTATTGGCACACGACCGCTGTTTGAACCAGTTCAACACCCGTTGGTTTGGGGAACTGATAATGGACCTTGCAAGGTTTTGTCTTTTCACTCCCCCACTTCAGCGTGAACGTTCCCTCTTCCGGCATGCCCGAAAGATACAGTTCGCCATTCTCGCCGGTAATGCCCGACACGCTGCCCGTCGCCAGTTCGGCAGATGCCACTGCGCCAAAGGGAACCGGTTTGCCGTTGGCCTGTGTGACCTCAAAGAGCACGCGATAGCCAACGTGGGTGATAAATTCCGCCCGCACCACCGCACCTCGCGTGGGGATGACGTTAAGCACGCTGTTCTCCAGCTCGACGTTCGCTTTTTCAAAATAGCCGCTCTCAATTTCCACACGGTTTTCATCGTAAGCGTTAAGCTGCGTTTGAACGGTGTAGCCTCGCCAGTCGGTTGCCGTACCGGTGCCGTTTTCCATTGCCAGACCGGCTGCACCGGGTGCTTTAATCAGCGCCACGGTTTCACCCATCTCCTGCGAGAACGTCACTCCATCGCCATGCAGCAGGATCCCGCCGCGCGCGCCGTAGTTGAGCCGCTGGCTGTCCTGGTTGTAGTCATAGCTGCCGTTAACCGAACCATAGGTTCCGTCATATCCCACCCCCGCGCTGCTGCTGTACACACTGTCATCCGCATCCCAGGACTGCTGGAGGTTCCAGGAGAGATTACGGTTATCAAGCGCCGTACCGTTCAGGCCAAGCTGGTGCATTCCTTTTCCGCTGTTGTTCTGCGTGAGGCCGTAGCTCACATAGCTGTCCGGCAGCAACGCTGACAGCGGCACGGAGAACGACAGCATAAAAACCTGTTCGCTTTCTCGATCGTCGCTATCTGAATACTCCGCGCTCTGCGCCGTGGTGATGGAATCGCTGTAGTTCCAGGAGAGGTTCCAGGAAAGCGACCGCCAGACATTGCTGTAGCCAAGCTGAACCAGGCGTTCAACTTCGTCGGTTTTCCAGTACTGCTGGCGGCTCAGCGTGAGATAAATGTTCCCCATGCCATCGCCGAAATTCTGCGTCCAGGACCCTTCAAGCCGGCTGCGTCGGTTGCCCGTTACCCAGAAATCGCGCTGACTGTTCTGGCGTGACGCCCATTCATTGAGGGTGTAGTAGCCCTGTGTTGAGTAGCGATACCCCACCAGCCTCAGCGTGGTATCCGTTTCATCAAACCTTTTCGAATAGAGAAAACGCCAGGACTGGCCGGACTCCTCTGAGTCCTCGTCCGTAAACTGCGCACGTGCCTGGGTGATATCGACGGAAAACGCGCCAACTGCCCCCATATCTTTGCCGACCCCCACCGCTGCCGAGCGATACGCTTCCGCGGCCTGCACGCCACCGTAAACCGTTATCCCGGCAGGAAAGCCGTGCAGAATCTGCGCCTGAAAAACGTTGGGCTGGAATTCGCTTTGATCGCGCAGTTCACCTGCGCTGATATCGACGTCGGTCTGATCTTCACGCTTGAGGATGGCCAGCGAGGCGTAGGGCTGCGTGAAGTGTTGCTCACTGCCGTCTTCTTCTTTGATGGTCACGTCCAGGTCGCCGCCGGAGCTGGTGGTGTTTAAATCCTTTAGCGCAAACGGTCCCTGCGGCACGGCAGATTGGTAAATGATGTAGCCGTTCTGCCGAATAATCACCGTCGCATTGCTTTTCGCTACGCCCCGAACGACCGGCGCAAAGCCCGTCAGGCTGGAAGGAAGCATTTCATCATCGGTATACAGGCGCACGCCGCGCACCTGGGTACTGTCGAAGACATCGCTCGCGGTCCAGGTATCACCCATCATGATCTGGCTGCGTAACGTCGCGAGGTTTCGCTGCACATAGGTGCTGATGGAATGGTAATCCGAATGACCGTCAATGATGTTTAGCGTGCTGTAATTGCGTAAACGCCACGCGCCAATGTTCGCCCCGTTTCGCAGGTTCAGATAGTAGAAATCGCTATTGTCGTCATCATCAGACTGCAACGTGCTGGAGCCGGAAAAGTCATAGTTCATCATCAACGCATTAATACCTTCATCCCAGCGGGCAGGATTGATGGTGCCGCGGGCGGTGGTATCAATGTAAATCTGCGGCAGCGTGACGTTGAGCAGCAGCTTATCGGTATCGAACGTCCATGTGGCGCCAGGGATCAGCGGGGTAGGGTCCACACAGGCGTTTTCGTCCAGGCGATCCAGCGAACCGATCGCCGCCACCTTAGCCCCGAGCTCCGCAAGCACCGTCCTGACGTGCTTAAAACAGGGATGCAGCCTATCGCCAGCCTTATCTTCAATAAAGGTGACCTCCCGGCTATCGATAAACTCATCGTTAACATGAATATCAACCTTATAAGAGCCCGCAGGTAACGTATTGGCGCGGTTAAACTGGTGGATATCAACATCCACCGGATGGTCAATTTCAAGAAGCGCAGGGTTAAAGATATCTTTTGCCAGCGTCACGCCTGAAAAGCCGAGAGATACCCCCGAGGCCAGCGCAATGAAAAAACGGAAACACCCCATATCAAACATCCCTATGTTTACAGCGTGACGTGAATTTCCTGACTGATTGCCCCAAAATCGTTAACGAAACGCCAGACCAGCGCGTGGCCGTTAATCCCTTCCGGAAGCGGCAAACGAATGGTGTCAAAAGGGGGAATGATGTTTAAGGGAACGTCTTTTTTATCGACGGTGACATTCATAACGTTAATATGTAGCGGGCTCGGATTTTCAATCACTAGCTGCTGGTTTTGAACACGCCATTTAACCTTCGCCGCAGCCCGTTCAGGCGTGATATTCAGGGTCGCCGGACGCCAAAAAAGTTTTATCCGCGTCTTAATCGCAATTTCGAGCGAATTGGGGTTTGAACTGGACGGCGGAATATTTTTGATGTTGAGCCAGAACAGCGATTCCCGATCGTGAGGCAGTTCGCCCTTCACTTTCATGATGCGCAATACTTTCTCCTGCCCGGCCTCCAGCCTTGAAACCGGCGGAATAACGGTAAAAGGAGGTTTATTCGACGCTGTATCGCCTTTAAAAGGATCGACCCACTTCTGTATGAGATAAGGCGTGGTCGCTTCGTTATTTTTTATGCTAATTGTCGCATCGGATTTATCGCTACTATAAACAACGCGGGTTCCGCCAATAATGACGCCAGCCGTCGACAAGGGTGTTAAAAATGAAAAAGAGAGCATGATGAACAGAGTCAACAAACGCCGTAAATACATCAGTTATCCTCACATCCTGTGGAGGAGCCTGCAAAAAGGATAAAACAGGCTCCTGGCGAACAGCTGAAGATTATTTCAGGTATTCAATGGTGAACTGGGAATCCGCGTTCGCTGTACCCGGCGTAACCGTAGCCAGCGTCTGCACAAACTTCGCTTTAAAGCCCATGTCCGCTTTGCCGTCGGTGATAGCAACATAATTTGAATTGTTATACAGCGGGATCGCCGTATCATCGTTCAGGTTGAAGAGCTTGATTGCAACGCCGGTAGCCGTAACGGCTTCACCTTCGCCGGTGTAAATACCGTCAGTATCCGCTTCACCGTTAACAGGCGTGCCAATAGACAAATATCCTTTGCCGATGGTGTCTTTATCTTCTGTTCCGTCAAAACGAACTGCTGCCTGAGTATAGGTTGCAGGGCATTTCTCCAGTTTAATATGGAAATCTTTTACTGACGCCGTTGAGTCAATGCCGGAGAACGTCGTTTTGGCAACGCGGCCGATATTCACCGTCTGATCGGCGGTATCAGGCGTCACTTCACACGTTGAATCAATAACCTCTCCGCGGAAATGAACCGTACCATCCGCAGCAAATGATTGTCCTGCCATTAACGCCGATGCGAGTGCAATCGCCACCGTAATTCCATTATTTTTCATGATAACTCCATTAATTAAATCAATATTGCGTTTATCATAAAGACAACGCCATCCCAAATGCGATGAAATAATATTCTTCGGGAAGAATGATCTTCAAGGGGGGAGTTTAAATTAATGGAATAATGACGAACCAGAGCTGGAATAATAATAGAGAAAAACAAATATAATATTATTTTTGCTTTATCATTAAAATTCCTTTTCAGTATACACATAAAAAGGACACATATTTTATAAACAAACCATTTTTAGGATTCCGTTAATAAAAGCTGATCGTTTAGTGATCAAAATAGAAAATACTAATGCTCAGAAGCAATCTCGTTCATTATTCACACAATAAAGTAACGAAATACGTCAGAGTAAGATGATTGATAGCAAAGAGAAAGCTGATGAGAAAAAAGTAAGGAAGAAATGGCTACACGTCGTGTAGCCATTAACAGAAGGGATTATTCTACGGTGACCGATTTCGCCAGGTTACGCGGCTGGTCAACGTCGGTGCCTTTGATCAGCGCCACGTGGTAAGCCAGCAGCTGCAGCGGAACGGTGTAGAAGATCGGTGCAATCACCTCTTCAACGTGCGGCATCTCGATGATGTGCATATTGTCGCTGCTGGCGAAACCGGCATCTTTATCAGCGAAGACGTACAGCACGCCGCCGCGGGCGCGCACCTCTTCGATGTTGGATTTCAGTTTTTCCAGCAGTTCGTTGTTCGGTGCGACAACAATGACCGGCATATCCGCGTCAATCAGCGCCAGCGGGCCATGCTTCAGCTCGCCTGCCGCGTAGGCTTCCGCGTGGATGTAGGAGATCTCTTTCAGCTTCAGTGCGCCTTCCAGCGCAATAGGGTACTGATCGCCACGACCCAGGAACAGGGCGTGATGTTTGTCAGAGAAATCTTCCGCCAGCGCTTCAATACGTTTGTCCTGAGACAGCATCTGCTCAATACGGCTCGGCAGCGCCTGGAGACCGTGAACGATGTCGTGCTCAACGGAAGCATCTTCGCCTTTCAGACGCGCCAGCTTCGCCACCAGCATCAGCAGAACGGTCAGCTGAGTGGTAAACGCTTTGGTGGAGGCCACGCCGATTTCGGTGCCCGCTTTGGTCATCAGCGCCAGATCGGACTCACGCACCAGGGATGAGCCCGGAACGTTACAGATGGCCAGCGAGCCCAGATAACCCAATTCCTTAGACAGACGCAGCGCTGCCAGCGTATCCGCCGTTTCGCCGGACTGGGAAAGGGTGATCATCAGGCTGTTACGACGCACCGCAGACTTGCGATAGCGGAACTCAGACGCGATTTCCACGTCGCACGGCACACCCGCCAGGGATTCAAACCAGTAGCGAGAGACCATACCGGAGTTATAAGAAGTACCGCAGGCTACGATCTGAATATGTTCAACCTTGCCGAGCAGTTCGTTGGCGTTTGCCCCCAGCTCGCTCAGATCCACCTCGCCGTGGCTAATGCGCCCGGTCAGGGTATTTTTGATGGCGTTTGGCTGCTCGTAGATCTCTTTCTGCATGTAGTGACGGTAAGCGCCTTTGTCGCCCGCGTCGTACTGCAGGTTAGATTCGATCTCCTGACGCTTCACCTGCTCGCCTTTGGTATCGAAGACGGTCACGCTGCGGCGAGTCACTTCGGCGATATCGCCCTCTTCCAGGAAGATAAAGCGACGGGTGACCGGCAGGAGCGCCAGCTGATCGGAGGCGATAAAGTTTTCACCCATGCCCAGACCGATAACCATCGGGCTACCGGAACGCGCGGCCAGCAGGGTAGATGGATCGCGGGAGTCCATGATCACCGTACCATATGCACCGCGCAGCTGAGGGATAGCGCGCAGCACCGCATCACGCAGCGTACCGCCCTTTGCCAGCTCCCAGTGCACCAGGTGAGCAATCACTTCGGTGTCGGTTTCAGAGACGAAGGTATAGCCGCGCGCTTTCAGTTCTTCGCGCAGCGGTTCGTGGTTTTCGATAATGCCGTTATGCACCACCACGATGTGTTCAGACACATGCGGGTGCGCGTTACCTTCAGACGGTTCGCCGTGCGTCGCCCAGCGGGTGTGCGCAATACCGGTACCCCCGTGCAGCGGGTGTTCTTCCGCGGCCTGGGCCAGCATCTGCACTTTACCGAGACGACGCAGACGGGTCATATGCCCTTCTGCATCGACGACAGCCAGACCGGCAGAGTCGTAACCACGGTATTCCAGACGACGTAAACCTTCGAGAAGGATTTCAGCAATATCACGCTGCGCAACTGCGCCAACAATTCCACACATATTTTAGATTCCGAATTTAGGCATTATGCCTGCGTTGTCGCTGACCTGTATTTACCCTTTCCGGGCGCCCCGAGCCTTGTAGAGAGTGGGGTTATTTTTATGGGTACTGCTTGTGGGGGGAGATATATATTTATCTCCTCTCCCGGGTTTGCCTGATGACGGCTACGCCTTATCAGGCCTACTCAATCGTAGGGCGGGTAAGCGTAGCGCCACCCGCCTTGTTGTTACTTTTTCTTCACCGGGCGTTTCCAGCCCTGCTTGTGTACCTGCGGCACGCGGCTTAACACCAGCTCGTTATCCGCTACGTCGCGCGTGACGGTCGTGCCGGCGGCAATGGTTACGCCGTTACCCACGGTAACCGGTGCCACCAGCTGCGTGTCCGAGCCCACGAACACGTCATCGCCGATGATGGTTTTAAACTTATTGGCGCCGTCATAGTTACAGGTAATGGTTCCTGCACCAATATTCACGTTGTCGCCAATCTCCGCATCGCCCAGATAGGTTAAATGACCCGCTTTGGAGCCTTTACCCAGACGCGCTTTTTTCATTTCCACGAAGTTGCCCACGTGCGCGCCTTCCAGCAGCTCAGCACCCGGGCGCAGACGCGCAAACGGGCCGATAGTACACGCTGCGTCAAGATGAGCATCTTCCACCACGCTGTACGGGCTGATTTCGCAGTCGTCACCGATGACGCTGTTTTTAATCACGCAGCCGGCGCCAATTTTGACGCGGTTGCCCAGCGTGACGTTGCCTTCAAGAATAACGTTAGTATCGATCTCAACGTCGCGCCCGTGAGACACGGTGCCGCGCAAATCGAAACGCGCCGGATCGCGCAGCATCACGCCCGCGAGCAGCAGTTTTTCGGCCTGCTCGGACTGATAAATACGCTCAAGACGGGAAAGCTGCAGGCGGTTATTCACGCCGTCCGTTTCGCTGATGCGCGCCGGATGAACGGCGGCGATCTCACGCCCTTCGTGATACGCCATCGCAATGATGTCGGTGATGTAGTACTCACCTTGCGCGTTATTGTTGTCGAGCTGAGAGAGCCAGCGCTTCATGTCCGCGCCATTGGCAATCAGGATGCCGGTGTTGATCTCCTGAATCTTGCGCTGTTCATCACTGGCATCTTTATGTTCAACGATACCCGTTACGTTGCCGTTTTCACGCGTGATACGGCCATAGCCCGTTGGATCGTCCAGCACAACGGTCAATAAACCGATGCCGCCCTGCGGCTTGGCTGCACGCAGGCGAGTCAGCGTTTCAACGGAGATCAGCGGAACGTCGCCGTAAAGCATCAGAATATCTTCGTCATCGGCAAAGAACGGCGCAGCCTGCTGCATCGCATGACCGGTACCCAGCTGTTCAGCCTGAAGCACCCAGTTGAGCGCATCATCGCTCAGCGTCTTTTTAAGCAGATCGCCGCCGTGGCCGTAGACCAGGTGAACCTGACGGGCACCCAGTTCATTCGCTGCATCAATAACATGCTGCACCATTGGCTTTCCTGCCAGCGTGTGGAGCACTTTAGGCAGATCGGAATACATGCGGGTACCTTTGCCAGCGGCAAGGATCACCACGCTCATCGCACTGTTTGACATACGCATCCTGACGGTAGTTTGAGTGAGAAGTAAAAACGTTTGATGCCTAAAATTCTACATCTTTTTCATCATGAATTAAGGATGAAAAAAAAAGCCAGTCTGGTATCCAGACTGGCTTTTGTGCTTTTCAAGCCGGTGTTACATCGCTTTTTTGGTCAACTCGATAACGCGCAGTTTCGCGATCGCTTTGGCCAGCTCCGCAGACGCCTGAGCGTAATCCACGTCACCATGAGAGCTGCTAATGTGCTCTTCAGCCTTACGCTTCGATTCCAGGGCTCGCGCTTCGTCGAGATCCTGGCCACGAATAGCGGTATCGGCCAGAACGGTCACACTGCCAGGCTGCACTTCAAGAATGCCGCCGGACAGATAGATAAACTCTTCGTGACCGAACTGTTTAACGATGCGGATCATACCAGGCTTAATGGCGGTGAGCAGCGGTGCGTGACCCGGGAAAATACCCAGTTCACCTTCACTGCCCGTTACCTGGATTTTCTCGACCAGACCAGAGAACATTTGTTGCTCTGCGCTGACGACGTCCAGGTGGTAAGTCATTGCCATATCACCCTCCGATTAAGGCGTTAAAGTTTTTTGGCTTTTTCCACGGCTTCTTCGATGGAACCAACCATGTAGAACGCCTGCTCTGGCAGGTGATCGTATTCGCCTTCCATGATGCCTTTAAAGCCACGGATGGTGTCTTTCAGGGAAACGTATTTACCCGGAGAACCGGTGAATACTTCCGCAACGAAGAACGGCTGGGACAGGAAGCGCTGGATCTTACGCGCACGTGCTACCACCAGTTTGTCTTCTTCAGACAGTTCATCCATACCCAGGATGGCGATGATGTCTTTCAGTTCCTGGTAACGCTGCAGCAGGGACTGTACGCCACGCGCGGTGTCGTAGTGTTCCTGACCAACAACCAGTGGATCCAGCTGACGGCTGGTGGAGTCCAGCGGGTCAACGGCCGGGTAGATACCCAGAGACGCGATCTGACGGCTCAGTACCACGGTTGCGTCTAAGTGCGCAAAGGTGGTTGCTGGAGATGGGTCAGTCAAGTCATCCGCAGGTACGTATACCGCCTGAACAGAGGTGATAGAACCGGTTTTGGTAGAGGTGATACGTTCCTGAAGAACACCCATCTCTTCCGCAAGCGTAGGCTGATAACCTACCGCTGAAGGCATACGACCCAGCAGTGCAGATACTTCGGTACCGGCCAGGGTGTAACGATAGATGTTATCAACGAACAGCAGAACGTCACGGCCTTCGTCACGGAATTTCTCAGCCATCGTCAGACCAGTCAGCGCAACGCGCAGACGGTTTCCTGGTGGCTCGTTCATCTGGCCGTAAACCAGGGATACTTTGTCCAGAACGTTGGAGTCGGTCATTTCGTGGTAGAAGTCGTTACCCTCACGAGTACGTTCACCTACGCCCGCAAACACAGAGTAACCGGAGTGCTCGATCGCGATGTTACGGATCAGCTCCATCATGTTTACGGTTTTACCTACACCCGCACCACCGAACAGACCAACTTTACCGCCCTTCGCAAACGGACACATCAGGTCGATAACTTTGATGCCGGTTTCCAGCAGTTCCTGAGAGCTGGACAGCTCTTCGTAGGAAGGTGCCGCGCGGTGGATAGCCCAACGCTCTTCTTCGCCGATGTCGCCTTTCATGTCGATTGGCTGACCCAATACGTTCATGATACGACCCAGCGTTGCTTTACCTACCGGGACTTCGATCGGGTGCTCAAGGTCTTTAACTTCCAGACCACGACGCAGACCGTCGGAAGAACCCATGGCGATGGTACGCACGATACCGCCGCCGAGCTGCTGCTGAACTTCCAGCACCAGGCTCTCGTTACCATTCTGTACCTCAAGCGCGTCGTACACGCGTGGTACGGCGTCCTGAGGGAACTCGACGTCCACCACGGCGCCGATTACCTGGACAATCTTTCCAGTAGCCATCTTGAATCCTCTACGTAATTCGTAAACCTGGTTAAACCGCGGCGGCCCCCGAGACGATCTCGGTGAGTTCCTGAGTAATGCTGGCCTGACGAGCTTTGTTGTAAACCAACTGCAGCTCTTTAATCAGGCTGCCGCCATTATCGGTCGCGGCTTTCATCGCCACCATTCGTGCGGCCTGCTCGCTGGCCAGGTTTTCTACAACGCCCTGATAAACCTGAGATTCAACGTAACGACGCAGCAGGGTATCCAGCAGCGGTTTCGGATCGGGTTCATACAGGTAATCCCAGGCTTTCTGCTTCAGCTCGTCATCTTCTGATGCCGGTAACGGCAGCATCTGAGTGAGCGTTGGAACCTGAGACATGGTGTTAATGAATTTGTTGCTGACAACGTACAGTCTGTCCAGACGGCCTTCATCGTAGGCCTGCAACATCACTTTAACCGGGCCGATCAGTTCGGACAGGGACGGGTTATCACCCATACCGGTCACCTGAGCGACAATGTTGCCACCAACGGAGTTAAAGAAAGAGACGCCTTTAGAGCCAATCAGTGCCAGATCGCACTGAACGCCTTTATCAGACCAGCCTTTCATATCCGCCAGCAGTTTTTTGAACAGGTTAATGTTCAAGCCGCCACACAGACCACGGTCAGTCGACACCACCAGGTAGCCCACGCGCTTAACGTCGCGTTCTTCCAGGTAAGGGTGCTTATATTCCAGATTACCGTTTGCAAGGTGACCAATCACTTTGCGCATGGTCTCTGCATAAGGACGGCTGGCCGCCATGCGATCCTGCGATTTACGCATTTTGGAAGCGGCGACCATCTCCATCGCTTTAGTGATCTTTTGCGTGTTCTGGACGCTTGCGATCTTACTACGTATCTCTTTTGCGCCGGCCATGAGCTTCTCCTCAATGCCAGGCGGCTTGCCCTGAGACAAGCCGCCGGACGATTACCAGGATTGGGTTGCTTTGAAGGAATCGAGGATAGCTTTCAGCTTGCCTTCGATTTCGTCGTTATAGCCACCGGTCTGGTTGATCTCTTGCATCAGCGGAGCGTGATCACGGTCGACGTAAGCCAGCAGAGCGGCTTCGAAGCTACCGATTTTCGCCAGTTCCACATCTTCGAGGTAACCGCGTTCAGCCGCGAACAGCACCAGGCCCTGCTGAGCAACAGACATTGGAGCGTACTGTTTCTGCTTCAGCAGCTCGGTCACTTTCTGACCGTGGCTCAGTTGTTTACGGGTTGCTTCGTCCAGATCGGATGCGAACTGAGAGAACGCAGCCAGTTCACGATACTGTGCCAGCGCGGTACGGATACCACCGGACAGTTTCTTGATGATCTTGGTCTGAGCAGCACCACCCACACGGGATACGGAGATACCCGGGTTAACAGCCGGACGAATACCGGAGTTAAACAGGTTGGTTTCCAGGAAGATCTGACCATCGGTAATGGAGATTACGTTGGTCGGAACGAACGCAGAAACGTCACCCGCCTGGGTTTCAATGATCGGCAGCGCGGTCAGAGAACCTGTTTTACCCTTCACTTCACCTTTGGTGAAGTTCTCGACGTATTCCGCGTTAACGCGGGAAGCACGCTCCAGCAGACGAGAGTGGAGGTAGAATACGTCGCCCGGGAATGCTTCACGTCCTGGTGGACGACGGAGCAGCAGGGAAACCTGACGATAAGCAACAGCCTGTTTAGACAGGTCATCGTATACGATCAGCGCATCTTCACCGCGGTCACGGAAGTATTCGCCCATTGCGCAACCGGCGTATGGCGCCAGGTATTGCAGTGCAGCAGATTCAGACGCGGTTGCTACCACAACGATGGTGTTAGACAGTGCGCCGTGCTCTTCCAGTTTACGAACCACGTTAGAAATGGTGGACGCTTTCTGGCCGATAGCCACGTACACACATTTGATGCCGGAGTCACGCTGGTTGATGATGGCGTCGATTGCCATCGCGGTTTTACCGGTCTGACGGTCACCGATGATCAGTTCACGCTGACCACGACCGATTGGGATCATGGCGTCAACGGACTTATAACCAGTCTGCACTGGCTGATCAACGGACTGACGGTCGATAACGCCTGGTGCGATAACTTCGATTGGGGAGAAGCCATCGTGCTCAACCGGACCTTTACCGTCGATTGGCGCACCCAGGGTGTTAACAACGCGACCCAGCAGGCCACGGCCAACCGGCACTTCCAGAATACGGCCAGTACACTTAACCTTCATGCCTTCGGCGAGGTCAGCGTATGGACCCATCACAACTGCACCTACGGAGTCGCGCTCCAGGTTCAGTGCGATAGCGTAACGGTTACCCGGCAGGGAAATCATCTCACCCTGCATACAATCGGCCAGGCCGTGGATGCGGATAACACCGTCACTTACAGAAACAATAGTACCTTCGTTGTGAGCTTCACTCACAACATTGAACTGAGCAATGCGCTGCTTGATCAGTTCGCTGATTTCGGTGGAATTCAGTTGCATGCTCCAGTCCCCTTAAGACTGCAAGACGTCTGCAAGGCGCTCAAGACGGCCGCGTACGCTGCCATCAATGACCATATCACCCGAGCGGATGATTACGCCTGCCATTACAGACTTATCGATTTTGCAATTCAGCTTAACTTTGCGTGACAGACGTTTTTCCATCGCGGCGGTGATTTTCGCAAGCTGTTCGTCACTCAGTTCAGTCGCGGAAGTCACTTCGACTTCTGCAGTTGCTTCACTAAGGGCACGTAAGTGCTCAAACTGCTCGAGAACATCCGGGAGCACACGGAGACGACCATTTTCTGCCATGACCTTAATCAGGTTCTGGCCGTTGGCATCCAGTTGCTCTCCGCACACGGCGATAAACGACGCGGCGAGGGTTTCAGGCGCTAACGCACCGGAAAGCAACTCGGCCATTTGTTCGTTTTTCGTCACCTCAGCGGCAAACGCCAGCATATTCTGCCAGCGATCGACATTTTGGTGTTCGACAGCAAAGTCAAAAGCTGCTTTGGCGTAGGGGCGAGCTACCGTAACAAATTCAGACATCAGCCCCTCCCTCCTTACAGTTCAGCGACAAGTTTGTCCACGATGTCGCTGTTAGCAGCTTCATCCACGGAACGTTCGATGATCTTCTCGGCGCCAGCAACAGCCAGAATCGCAACCTGCTTACGCAGTTCTTCACGAGCACGTTTACGCTCAGCTTCAATTTCAGCCTGAGCCTGTGTCACGATCTTAGTACGTTCCTGTTCTGCTTCAGCTTTGGCTTCGTCCAGGATCTGAGAACGGCGCTTGTTAGCCTGTTCAATGATTACCTGAGCTTCAGCTTTCGCTTTTTTCAGCTGGTCTGTCGCGTTGGCCTGTGCAAGGTCCAAATCTTTCTTAGCGCGTTCTGCGGAAGCCAGACCGTCAGCAATTTCTTTCTGACGTTTTTCGATGGCAGCCATTAAAGGCGGCCATACATACTTCATGCAGAACCAGACAAAGAGAATAAACGCGATGGCCTGGCCGAGGATTGTTGCGTTCATGTTCACAGCACAATACCTCTTAAATTTCTGTGGCTTGGGGTTTTAAAACAACTACTACGCGACAGCAAACATCACGTACAGACCCAGACCTACAGCGATCATTGGGATAGCATCCACCAGACCCATAACGATAAAGAACTGAGTACGCAGCAGAGGAATCAGATCAGGTTGACGCGCTGCGCCTTCCAGGAATTTACCTCCGAGGATGCCGATACCGATCGCAGCACCGATAGCCGCCAGACCCATCATCACAGCGGCAGCCATGTACAGCAGATCCATATTCAGGTTTTCCATGACAGTCTCCAGTTTGTTTCAATTAAAACGTAGTAGTGTTGGTAAAAAATCAGTGCTCTTCAGACGCCATCGACAGATAGACGATCGTCAGAACCATGAAGATAAAGGCTTGCAGCGTAATGATCAGGATGTGGAAAATGGCCCATGGCACATTCAGAACCCACTGTGACCACCACGGCAGAAGACCCGCGATCAGAATGAAAATCAGCTCACCCGCATACATGTTGCCGAACAGTCGCAGACCCAGTGAAACAGGTTTGGACAGCAGGCTAACGCCTTCCAGGATCAGGTTGACCGGAATAAACGCCCAGTGGTTGAACGGCTGCAAGGTAAGCTCTTTCACAAAGCCGCTTACGCCTTTCATTTTGATGCTGTAGAAAAGAATCAGGATAAACACGCCCAGCGCCATCGACAGGGTGATGTTCACGTCCGCAGACGGTACAACACGCAGCGCAGGCAGGCCGAAGATGTGCTCGCCGATGAACGGCAGCAGGTCAATTGGCAGCAGGTCCATCAGGTTCATCAGGAAGACCCAAACGAACACGGTCAGGGCCAGCGGAGCAATCAGCTTGCTCTTACCATGGTACATGTCTTTCACGCTGCCATGGACGAAGCCGATGATCATCTCAACGAACGTCTGGAATTTCCCTGGAACACCGCTGGTCGCTTTTTTAGCAACGCTGCGGAACATGGCCAGGAACAGAAGACCCAAAACCACCGAGAAGAACATGGAGTCGATGTTGATCGTCCAGAAGGTGGCCGGGGGGTTATGTGGATCCACCAGCGAGAATGTACGCAGGTCCAGCTGAAGGTTATTCAGATGGTGACCTATGTAATCCTGCGGCGTCATATTTTCTGAAGCCATGATGCCTTTTACCCTTTGTTATTGATTACAGCTGGAGCCAGAACTTGTACCACCAGCACCAAAACCCACGTTGCTATCAGCGGCATGAATACCACTTTCAAAACCGCCAGCGCCATCACCAGTAGAGCAAAGGTCAGCAACACCTTACACACTTCGCCGAGGGCGAAGGACCAGGCCACGCGGCCTTTGGCGGGTGTATGCGCCTGATGACGCCAGGCAAAAATCATAAACAACACGTTTGGCAGCACGACCGCCAAACCCCCGCACACGGCGGAGATGCCCCAGAAGGGGTCTTTGAGGCTAAACAGCAGTCCACTTGCTATCACAGCCAGAAACTGAATGAACAGAAGCTTACGAGCAACGTTTCTACTCAAGAGCGACACAGACATCACGTTTTTACTCCTGCTCCCTTCGAGGTATGCCGCGTGTCGTATAAAACGTCCTTTAAGGCTCAGAGTCAAGCATCAAAAAGCGGACAAATTATACGGTGCGTACCCGTGATTTCAAACATTAAGTAGCGAAAAGGTGAATAAATGTTTAAATATTTTTCCCCAGCGCTATTTTTTAACTTTCGTAGAAAGCACCGACCTTCGAGCAAAACTGCAAACAGCGCGAAAACGTTGACTACAAAGCGTGCACGAGATCACAAAACACACATTTGCGATAAGGTTGTATTTATCAAAGACGTAAATCGCCCAAGATTATCTTTCTGAAATTAAACACAAAATATCGCAACTATTTTCAAAACAGCCCCGTACACAATAAAAACCTTTTATTGACATTCTTAATAAATAATTAACATTGCGTTCTGGTTACAGCCTTCCACTTTTAGCAGGCTGATATTTTCATAGTTGACTATCTTCACGATGAATAATCGACGTGAGGTTAACCACAAGAAAATCCCTGGTAAAAAAGCGGTTAAACGCTCTCTGGTTAATCCCGGGTAGTTGTGCTGTTTTTTAACATACTCAGAACAGCACAAATTCCACATTTTTTATTATTTTTTTAAAAATTGTTTGGCTTAATTATCACCAGATGACGTTCACCGTCGAGCTGCGGAACGTTTAATTTCTCGATGGTTTCAACGCTAAAACCGTCCGGAAGCTGTTCAATTTCATCACCGGGCAGCTGTCCTTTCAGCGCATAAAAACGGCCATCTTCTGCCGGCAGATGCTTACACCAGCTCACCATGTCATTGAGCGAAGCAAACGCACGGCTGATAACGCCGTCAAACGGCGGCTCTGCCGGAAACTCCTCTACCCTGCTCTGTACGGGCGTGATGTTATCGAGCTTCAGTTCATGCTGAACCTGGCGTAAAAAGCGCACGCGCTTGCCCAGGCTGTCCAGCAGCGTGAAATGGCTCTCAGGTCGGACAATCGACAGCGGAACGCCCGGCAAACCCGGCCCCGTCCCCACGTCGATAAAACGTTCACCTTTCAGGTACGGCGCCACCACGATACTATCGAGAATATGGCGAACCAGCATCTCGTTGGGATCGCGCACAGACGTCAGGTTGTACGCTTTATTCCATTTGTTCAGCATATCGACATACGCCACCAGCTGGTTTTTCTGGTGATCGGTGAGCGAAATACCTGCCTGATCCAGCAGACGAGAGAGTTTGTTGAGCACGGTGAATACCTGTTGAGAGTTTTTTTGCCCGGTGGCGCTGCCGCTTACCGGGCCTACGAATAAGTAGGGCGGGTCAGCGAAGCGCCACCCGCCAAAAGCAATGTCAATTACGCGCTACGGCGCAGCATGCCCTGCTTTTTAAGCCACACCAGCAGGATCGAAATCGCCGCCGGCGTAACGCCCGAGATACGGGAGGCCTGGCCAATCGATACCGGTTTGTGATCGTTCAGCTTAGCGATCACTTCGTTGGAAAGGCCCGTCACCTGACGGTAGTCCAGCATTTCCGGCAGCAGCGTGTTTTCGTTGCGCTGCTGTTTTTCGATCTCATCCTGCTGACGCGCGATGTAGCCTTCGTACTTCACCTGAATTTCGACCTGCTCGGCAGCTTCAGCGTCTTCAAGGCCCGGTGCGAACGCGGTCAGTTTGACCAGATTCTCGTATGTGACTTCAGGACGACGCAGCAGATCTTCGCCGCTGGCTTCACGCGACAGCGGCGCTGTTAAGTGAGCGTTCACTTCGGCAGCGGTTTCCGCCTGTGGGTTTACCCACGTGGTTTTCAGGCGCTGACGTTCCTGTTCAATACGTTCCAGCTTCTCGTTGAAGCGCGTCCAGCGTTCGTCATCCACCAGACCCAGCTCGCGGCCTATCTCGGTCAGACGCAGGTCGGCGTTGTCCTCGCGCAGCATCAGACGATATTCCGCGCGAGAGGTAAACATACGGTACGGTTCTTTGGTGCCCAGCGTGCAGAGATCGTCGACCAAAACGCCCAGATAGGCCTGAGAACGCGCCGGTGCCCAGCCCTCTTTCTCGGCAGAGAAGCGGGCAGCGTTCAGACCGGCAAGCAAACCCTGCGCTGCGGCTTCTTCGTAGCCGGTGGTGCCGTTAATCTGCCCCGCGAAGAACAGGCCGTGGATGAATTTGCTCTCCAGCGTCGGCTTCAGGTCACGTGGGTCGAAGAAATCGTACTCAATAGCGTAGCCAGGGCGAACGATTTTCGCATTCTCCATCCCCTGCATTGAGCGAACAATTTGCATCTGCACGTCGAATGGCAGGCTGGTGGAGATGCCGTTCGGGTAAATTTCGTTCGAGGTCAGCCCTTCCGGCTCCAGGAAGATCTGGTGCTGGTTACGATCGGCAAAGCGCATCACTTTGTCTTCGATCGACGGGCAGTAACGTGGGCCGATCCCTTCGATCACGCCAGCGTACATTGGGCTGCGATCGAGGTTATTGCGGATCACGTCATGAGTTTTTTCGTTGGTATGCGTGATGTAGCACGGTACCTGCTGCGGGTGTTGCGCCGCGTTGCCCATGAACGAGAAAACCGGCATCGGGTTATCGCCGTGCTGTTGGGCCAGTACGCTGAAATCAATAGTGCGCGCATCGATACGCGGCGGCGTGCCGGTTTTCAGACGGCTGACGCGCAGCGGCAGTTCACGCAGACGACGAGACAGCGGAATGGACGGCGGATCGCCAGCACGGCCACCGCTGTAGTTGTCCAGACCAATATGGATTTTGCCGTCCAGGAATGTCCCGACCGTAAGCACCACGGCTTTGGCGCGGAACTTGAGGCCCATCTGGGTCACGGCGCCCACGACGCGATCGTTCTCAACGATAAGATCTTCTACCGCCTGCTGGAAGATCATCAGGTTCGGCTGGTTCTCCAGCGCGGTGCGCACGGCCTGGCGGTAAAGCACGCGGTCTGCCTGCGCACGAGTGGCGCGAACAGCAGGGCCTTTACTCGCGTTTAGTATCCTAAACTGAATGCCCGCATGATCGATCGCTTTCGCCATCAAGCCGCCAAGTGCATCCACTTCTTTTACCAGGTGTCCTTTCCCAATGCCGCCAATCGCCGGATTACAGGACATTTGTCCCAGCGTGTCGATATTGTGTGTCAAAAGCAGGGTCTGCTGACCCATTCGCGCTGCGGCCATTGCGGCCTCAGTGCCTGCATGACCCCCGCCAATGATGATGACGTCAAAAGGATCCTGATAAAACATGGTGGTCTGCCTCGCGTAAAGCGGTATGAAAATGGATTGAAGCCCGGGCCGTGGATTCTACTCAACTTTAGTCTTTCGAGAAAGCATTGGGATCCTGGGCTATTAAAAAGAAGATCTTTTTATTTAGAGATCTGTTCTATTGTGATCTCTTATTAGGATCGCGGACACGTGTGGATAAGTCCGATCCTGCAAATAAGATCATGCAGTTAGGAAGGATCGTTTGCTGTGAATGATCAGTGATCCAGGACCGTATAAGCTGGGATCAGATCGCGACTTTATACACAGGCCAAAAACGACGCTAGGGTTGTTCTTTGGATAACTACGGGTTAATACGAGCTTTTAACCAGAGTTATCCACATCTGTTCGCGCGATCTTTAATCGTTTTTGAGTAAATTTTTCCATTCCGCGAGCCAGATCTCGGCTGGATCTTCCGGAATGTCATGATCGAGGATGTTGATCTTGAGCGTTTCACCCAGCTGTTTTGCTCCGCAAGCGGTAACAGCGGCTTCGACCTTCTCTATTGCCCCGCAAAAGGTGTCATATTCACGACTGCCGATCCCCACTGCGCCAAAACGGACGTTTGACAGGTCGGGCTGCTGTTCCAGCAGTTCGTCATATAAAGGTTGCAGGTTATCCGGCAGATCGCCCGCGCCGTGCGTGGAGGTGATCAGCAGCCAGACCCCGTCAGCCGGGAGATCTTCAAGCAGCGGCCCGTGCAGCGTTTGTGTAGAAAAGCCTGCATCTTCCAGCTTTTCAGCCAGATGTTCCGCTACGTATTCCGCACCGCCAAGAGTGCTGCCGCTGATAAGGGTAATGTCCGCCATTGATCGCTCGCTCAGATAAAGAGGGGATCATTGTACGCTGTGAACGAGCTGGGATCTACCTGTGGAAAATGTGGGAATGAATTTGCCCGATCACGGGCGGATGGTACGCATGATCGGGTTTTGCAGGGAGATCAGTGTTTCGGTGGACTGAATTTCATCGATTGTTTGGATCTTGTTGATAAGTACCTGCTGGAGGGCATCGATGGAGCGGCACATCACCTTGATAAAGATGCTGTAGTGCCCGGTGGTGTAGTACGCCTCGGTGACTTCATCGAGTGCGTTCAGCTTTGCCAGCGCGGAGGGGTAGTCTTTTGCGCTTTTAAGAATAATGCCGATGAAGCAGCAGACGTCGTAACCCAACTGCTTCGGGCTGACGTCGATGCGCGCACCGGTAATGATCCCTGCCTGCTTCATCTTCTCTACGCGAACGTGAATGGTTCCCGGGCTGACGCCAAACTGTTTCGCCAGTTCAGCGTAGGCTGTACGGGCATTGGCCATTAAGGCCTCAAGGATGCCGCGGTCCAGATTGTCGATCTGATAATTTTCCATAGCTTTTTCTTATGAAGATTAATGAATACGTCTATTCTAGCGTCTTATTTTAACGAATCAAAAGTTAAGGTGGCTTTTTGTTGATGGGTTATTGAATTAAGTGCCGGTTCTGTTGCTTAATCATTATCAACAGGACGCAGGAGTATAAATAATGAAAACCGCTTACATCGCAAAACAACGCCAGATCAGTTTCGTAAAATCCCATTTTTCCCGCCAGCTGGAAGAGAAGCTTGGTCTTATTGAAGTTCAGGCGCCGATTCTTAGCCGCGTGGGTGACGGGACGCAGGATAACCTGTCTGGATGCGAAAAAGCGGTACAGGTGAAAGTGAAAACACTGCCAGACGCCCAGTTCGAAGTGGTGCATTCCCTGGCGAAGTGGAAGCGTCAAACCCTGGGACAACACGACTTCAGCGCGGGCGAAGGGCTCTACACGCACATGAAAGCCCTTCGCCCCGATGAAGACCGCCTCTCCCCAATTCACTCTGTCTACGTTGACCAGTGGGACTGGGAGCGAGTAATGGGAGATGGTGAACGCCACGTCGGCACGCTGAAATCCACCGTTGAGGCGATCTACGCGGGGATCAAAGCGACCGAAGCGGCCGTGAGCAAAGAGTTTGGTCTGGTACCGTTCCTGCCGGATACGATCCACTTTGTCCACAGCCAGGAACTGCTGAGCCGCTTCCCGGATCTTGATGCCAAAGGCCGCGAGCGGGCGATCGCCAAAGAACTGGGCGCGGTATTTCTGATTGGCATCGGCGGCAAACTGTCTGATGGCAAACGTCACGACGTTCGTGCGCCGGATTATGATGACTGGAGCACCGCGGGCGAAAGCGAATATGCCGGTCTGAACGGCGATATTCTGGTCTGGAACCCGGTTCTGGAAGATGCGTTTGAGCTCTCTTCGATGGGGATCCGCGTGGATGCAGAGGCGCTGAAGCGCCAGCTGGCGGTGACCGGTGATGAAGATCGCCTTAAATTAGAGTGGCATCAGGCGCTGCTGCGCGGTGAAATGCCGCAGACCATCGGCGGCGGTATCGGGCAGTCCCGTCTGACCATGCTGCTGCTGCAACTGTCTCACATTGGTCAGGTGCAATGTGGAGTCTGGCCGCAGCAGGTACGTGAAAGCGTCGATTCTCTTCTTTAATTAACGCCGCCAGCGTCTGAGCAGACGGCTACGCAACCCGGTATCAAAGCGCCAGATATGATCGAAGATGCGCATGATGCCGGGTTTTCCATGTGCGGACATCGCCACGGCATGAAAACGATGCTGGTGCACGCGCTGCAGCTCCTTCACTTTATTTACCACATCTTCCGGCAGCCGCTGGGCAATGAAATCGGAAATCACCACCGCGTCAGCGTCGTACCAGTCGCCGCCCTGCATCCGTTCTACAATGCTGCGAAAACAGCTGGCCAGATCGGTGCCGCCGCGAAAACGTTGGCTTAAAAAGCGGATGGCCTGCTCAATGCCCTGCTGGTTCGTCAGCTCGTAGCCCACGACTTCGCTGGAGAAGAGCATGATAAAGCAGCGACGGCGGTCAGCGAGCGCCACGCGCATCAGCGCCAGACAGAACGCCTTCGCACACTGCTCGTTAAAGCCACCCATTGATCCGGACGTATCCACGCAGACAATAAACGGCCCGCGCGGCTGCTCATCAAAGTCCTGATGCACGACCGGGCGCTGGCTGAGCTTCTCTCGCCAGGCTTCGCCGTGCAGCCGATAGGTGAGAAGCTGTTTTTCCACCAGCCGACGGTAAAACTCATACTCCAGTTCGGTCATCCCCAGCGTGCTTAGCTCGGTCGGCAGCAGGCGCAGGATGTCATCGCTTTGCTGGAGTCCGTCGACCTGCTCCGGCACGGTAGCCGGTTCGCGTACAAGGGTGCGGAAGGTTTCCATCGGGGCATCTTTCTTTGGGACCGATTTGGCCTCTCGCGAGCGGCCGAGCTGTTCCGCGAGCTTCATCAGCTCCGGCTGCTGGGTAAGAAAGTCGCCGTACTTCACGATCAGCTGATAATCCCCGCGCCGCAGCTGCCCGGCGCTCATATCCCAGAGGCGACCAGCGGCGTTTTCATTTTCTACCAGCACCTCCTCGAGCTGGCCACTCAGCGTCATGCGTTCCTGGACTTCGCTGAGCAGCTGTTCCCGTTCTTCATCCAGAAGCTGTTGGTTCAGCGTGGTAGCCTGGACGACCAGGCTCAGGCGCCAGCGCTGTAAAAAGAGGGTGTGCAGCGCCGGGGTAAAGGTGACGTTTTCTGTGACCAGCGTTCTGGCCTGGCTGGCAAACGGAGAGTGGACTTTATCGAGCAGGGTAAGGGTTTGCGGGATCTGGACGATAAACTGTGGCGTCGATAGCCGCTGACACTGCTGATAGGCCGCGACTTCCTCCGTCAGTTCAGGCGGGACTTCTGTCTCCTTAAACCGCTGCCGCAGATTGTCGCGCCAGCGCGGGAGATCGTCCGTCATCGCTTTTTTGAGTTTCGGGAATTTTTCAAAGAAGGCCGCCAGCTGCGGCGATGCCAGAAGGGTAATCACCACCTCCTCGATCAACCCTTCCTCGCTGACGGCCAGCATCATATTGAGCGTGTCCAGCGTTAGCATTGACGCGCCTGTTTGATCTGCGCGCTGACGTCCTGCAGGCTGGCTTCAATGCGACCTAGCCAGTCGCTATGAATAAAGAGGCATTTTTGCTGCTCGCTGAAGCGGGTGTGCTGCTGATGCCATTCGGTATCCAGCGCTTCCAGCTGCTGTTTAATCTCTTCCGGCACGCTGTCCGAGGCGGTGCCGGGAAGCGCAAGACGCGATCCCTGAAGGCTCACGTCGCGGATCACCAGGTGCTGACTGCTGTCCACTTCCATATTCAGCGGCTGCGCGAAACCGATGCCGTTGAGCTTTCCGCGGATCTCCCCGCCCTTATCCAGCCACTGCGCCAGCGGCTCGCGTTCAATCGTAATGTGCACCACCTGCATATCATGCAGCTTGAGGGGCTGCTGGAGCAGCAGTGTCAGCGTCGTGCCGGTCAGATCGGCGGGTAGCTCGTAATGCGGTTTGCGGGCGAACATGCCGCCCAGTCGGTTCACTTTTAGCGCGGTTTTATCGCTTTGCTGCTGCTGGAGCTGAATGCGCCGTTGGGCAATCGCCCCCAGCTGGTTGAGCATCGCCTGCTGCCCCCAGGCGTGCCCGGTCATCAAAACGTCCAGCTGCTGCTGCATCAGGTTCATGCCTTCTGCGTCGTGCCAGAGGCAGTCTTTTAGCAGGATCAGATCGATAGGGGCGACCGCGTCGCGACCGCTGAACAACGCGCTGGCCTGGAGCAGACGGATCGCTTTTTTCCAGCGACGATCTGAGACGTACGGGGCGGAAGGCAGGGAATCAAGCTGCTGGCGCAGCATGAAGATCAGCTCAAAGACGGCGTCGGGCAGCTTAATTTTGCCGATCTCGTCCTGCCACTGATGGTACTCCTCGTCCGTCACCTGCAGTGAAGGTGCCACCGGGTTTTCGTTTTCGTCCTGCTGGCTCACCAGCATTGAACGGAAGTTTGATTTATCCTGGACTTTATCCAGCCACAGGCGGATCAGCATGCGGTCATACAGCGCTTCCAGGCTGCTGTCGGCTTCGGGCAGTTCGTTTGACGCGGCCACCAGCAGGCGCATGGGGATCTTCTCTTCGCTCGCGCCGTTGCGGAAGCGACGTTCGTTGATTGCCGTCAGCAGGGTATTCAGAATGGCCGGGCCGGCTTTCCAGATCTCATCAAGAAAGACGATTTCCGCTTCCGGGAGATAGCCCGCCGTCAGACGCTCATAGCGCCCTTCATCTTTCAGCGCCTGAATAGAAAGCGGGCCGAAAACTTCTTCTGGCGTGGAGAAGCGCGTCATCAAATATTCAAATGCGCGAGCGTTCTGGAAAGCGAACTTTAGGCGGCGTGCAATCAAACTTTTGGCAATGCCCGGCGGTCCCAGCAGAAATACGCTTTCACCGCTCAATGCCGCCAGCAGGCAAAGGCGAATGGCGTGGCTACGCTCGTAAAGGCCTTTCTCCAGCGCGCTGCTGAGGCGGGAAATTCTTTCTGCTAATAAATGTGAGTGAGCCATAATAGTTTTGCATCCTTTCGCCGTTGTGGCGGCCAATTGAAGCGAGTATAGACGTTTCAGTCAGGGCTGGTAATAGGCTGAAGTGCGGCGCAATTTTCTTTGCGCTACATTAATGCGGTTGCATTTAGGGGTACGATTTTGCAATGAATCGTGCATACTGTGCGCTTTTTGTGGACCAAGGGACAGGAACACATTTGTTATTTAAACGAAAAGACTAGTCTATGAGCACTGATAATAAGCAATCATTACCCGCAATAACGCTTGCGGCGATCGGGGTTGTCTACGGTGATATCGGCACCAGCCCGCTTTATACGCTTCGTGAATGTTTGTCCGGCCAGTTTGGCTTTGGTGTTGAGCGCGATGCCGTGTTTGGCTTCCTGTCCCTCATCTTCTGGCTGCTGATCCTGGTCGTTTCCGTTAAATATCTCTCCTTCGTTATGCGTGCAGATAATGCGGGCGAAGGCGGGATCCTGACCCTGATGTCCCTTGCCGGTCGCAATACCTCGGCCAGAATGACGTCTGTGCTGGTGATTATCGGCCTGATAGGTGGCAGCTTCTTCTACGGGGAAGTGGTGATAACACCGGCTATCTCGGTGCTCTCGGCGATTGAAGGGCTGGAGATTATTGCCCCGCAGCTTGATGCCTGGGTTGTCCCGCTGGCAATCATCGTGTTGACGCTGCTGTTCATGATCCAGAAACACGGTACCGGGCTGGTGGGCAAACTGTTTGCGCCGATTATGCTGGCCTGGTTCCTGATCCTGGCGGCGCTCGGTTTGCGCAGCATTATTGCGAACCCGGAAGTGCTGCATGCGCTGAACCCTTACTGGGCGGTGCATTTCTTCCTTGAATATAAAGTGGTTTCCTTCGTGGCGCTGGGAGCTGTCGTGCTCTCCATCACCGGTGTGGAGGCGCTCTATGCTGACATGGGGCATTTCGGGAAGCTGCCTATCCGCGTGGCATGGTTTATTGTGGTGCTCCCGTCGCTGGTGCTGAACTACTTCGGTCAGGGCGCGCTGTTGCTCAAGAACCCGGAAGCGATTAAGAACCCATTCTTCCTGCTGGCACCTGACTGGGCGCTGGTGCCTATGCTGATCCTCGCAACGCTGGCGACCGTGATTGCCTCTCAGGCGGTGATTTCCGGGGTGTTCTCTCTGACCCGTCAGGCCGTTCGTCTGGGATATCTCTCGCCAATGCGCATCATCCATACCTCAGAGATGGAGTCGGGCCAGATCTACATCCCGTTCGTTAACTGGCTGCTCTACTTCGCTGTTGTGATCGTGATTGTTAGCTTCGAACACTCCAGTAATCTGGCGGCGGCCTACGGTATTGCCGTGACCGGTACGATGGTGCTGACGTCGCTTCTCTCCACCACGGTGGCGTACCGCAACTGGCACTGGAATAAGTTCCTCGTGGGGATGATTCTGGTGGGCTTCCTGTGCATTGACGTGCCGCTGTTCTCTGCGAACCTCGACAAAATTGTCTCCGGTGGCTGGCTGCCGCTGACGCTGGGCCTGTTGATGTTCATTGTCATGACCACATGGAAAAGCGAGCGCTTCCGCCTGCTGCGCCGCATGCATGAGCACGGTAATTCTCTGGAGGCGATGATCGCGTCGCTTGAGAAATCCCCGCCGGTGCGCGTGCCGGGTACCGCGGTTTACATGTCTCGTGCCCTGAATGTGATCCCGTTTGCGCTGATGCATAACCTTAAGCACAACAAAGTGCTGCACGAGCGCGTGATCCTGCTGACGCTGCGCACCGAAGATGCGCCGTACGTTCACAACGTGCGCCGCGTACAGATTGAGCAGCTGTCCCCGACCTTCTGGCGCGTGGTGGCGAGCTACGGCTGGCGCGAAACGCCGAACGTGGAAGAGGTGTTCCACCGCTGCGGTCTGGAAGGGTTAAGCTGCCGGATGATGGAGACGTCGTTCTTTATGTCCCACGAGTCGCTGATCATCGGCAAGCGCCCATGGTATCTGCGTCTGCGCGGTAAGCTGTATCTGATCCTGCAGCGTAACGCCCTGCGCGCCCCTGACCAGTTTGAGATCCCGCCTAACCGCGTCATTGAGCTGGGGACGCAGGTCGAGATTTAAGTCTCCGTGCGGCCTGATGCCCTCACCCCGTCCCTCTCCCACAGGGAGAGGGCGCAAACATCTAAAACGGTAACCTGACGGTTACCGTTTTGCATTTACCTCCCCTCCATTTCACTTAGCGAAACGTTTCGACGTTGATCACAAATCCGTTACGTCATGATGGTTTTCTGAACATTTATGCGGCTACACTATTTTTAGCGAAACGTTTCGCTAGTGGAGCAAGAAAATGAAGAAAGGCACGGTTCTCAACTCAGAAATCTCATCGGTTATTTCCCGTCTTGGGCATACCGATACGCTGGTGGTTTGCGATGCAGGCTTACCGGTTCCGCGCAGCACAACCCGTATCGATATGGCGTTAACGCAGGGCGTGCCCTCGTTTATGCAGGTACTGGAGGTAGTGACGGCGGAGATGCAGGTTGAGGCGGCCATTCTCGCGGCGGAAATCAAACAACATAATCCGCAACTCCACGAAACGTTGCTCAGCCACATTGAGCAACTGCAACAACACCAGGGAAACACCATAGAAATTCGTTACACAACGCACGAACAGTTCAAACAACAAACCGCAGACAGTCAGGCGGTGATTCGCAGCGGGGAGTGTTCCCCGTATGCGAATATCATTCTCTGTGCTGGCGTCACCTTCTGAGGCCATCATGGACGCATTACTGCAACTCAAAGGGATCGATAAGTCGTTCCCGGGCGTAAAAGCCCTCTCCGGTGCGGCGCTTAACGTCTACCCAGGACGCGTGATGGCGCTGGTGGGCGAAAACGGTGCCGGCAAATCCACCATGATGAAAGTGCTGACCGGGATCTACCAGCGCGATGCCGGTTCACTCGTTTGGCTGGGTAAAGAAACCACCTTTAACGGCCCGAAATCCTCTCAGGAAGCGGGCATCGGCATTATTCACCAGGAGCTGAACCTGATCCCGCAACTGACCATTGCGGAAAACATCTTCCTGGGCCGCGAGTTCGTGAACCGGTTCGGCAAAATCGACTGGAAAACCATGTACGCCGAAGCGGACAAGTTGCTGGCGAAGCTGAACCTGCGCTTTAAGAGTGACCGTCTGGTGGGCGACCTCTCCATCGGCGATCAGCAGATGGTGGAAATCGCGAAGGTGCTGAGCTTCGAGTCGAAGGTCATCATTATGGATGAACCGACCGATGCCCTGACCGATACCGAAACCGAATCCCTGTTCCGCGTGATCCGCGAACTGAAAGCGCAGGGGCGCGGCATTGTCTATATCTCTCACCGCATGAAAGAGATCTTCGAAATTTGCGACGACGTGACCGTCTTCCGCGACGGCCAGTTTATCGCCGAGCGCGAAGTGGCGACGCTGACCGAAGATACGCTGATCGAAATGATGGTGGGACGTAAGCTCGAAGACCAATATCCGCATCTGGACAAAGCGCCGGGCGAGATCCGCCTGAAGGTAGATAACCTCTGCGGCCCAGGCGTAAACGATGTGACCTTTACCCTGCGTCAGGGCGAGATCCTGGGCGTGGCGGGCCTGATGGGCGCGGGCCGTACCGAGCTGATGAAAGTGCTGTACGGCGCACTGCCGCGCACCAGCGGTTACGTTACTCTTGACGGCCATGAAGTGGTGACCCGCTCGCCGCAGGACGGGCTGGCGAACGGCATCGTCTATATCTCCGAAGACCGCAAGCGCGACGGCTTAGTGCTGGGCATGTCGGTGAAAGAGAATATGTCCCTCACCGCGCTGCGCTATTTCAGCCATAGCGGCGGCAGCCTGAAGCATAAAGATGAGCAGCAGGCGGTCAGCGATTTTATCCGTCTCTTCAACGTTAAAACCCCGTCGATGGAGCAGGCTATTGGCCTGCTGTCCGGCGGGAATCAGCAGAAAGTGGCGATTGCCCGCGGGCTGATGACGCGCCCGAAGGTGCTGATCCTCGACGAGCCAACCCGCGGCGTGGACGTGGGCGCGAAAAAAGAGATCTATCAGCTGATTAACCAGTTCAAGGCCGACGGTCTGAGCATCATTCTGGTCTCTTCCGAGATGCCAGAAGTATTAGGCATGAGCGATCGCATTATCGTCATGCATGAAGGGCATCTCGGCGGTGAATTCACTCGCGAGCAGGCCACCCAGGAAGTTCTGATGGCTGCCGCTGTGGGCAAGCTTAATCGCGTGAATCAGGAGTAAGAAGATGACTACCCAGGCTGTTTCTGGTCGCCGCTATTTCACAAAGGCATGGCTGATGGAACAAAAATCGCTGATTGCCCTGCTGGTGCTGATCGCGATTGTCTCGACCATGAGCCCGAACTTTTTTACCGTCAATAATCTGTTCAACATTCTGCAGCAGACGTCGGTGAACGCCATTATGGCGGTCGGCATGACGCTGGTGATTTTGACCTCGGGTATCGATCTGTCCGTCGGTTCCCTGCTGGCGCTCACCGGTGCGATCGCCGCTTCAATTGTGGGAATTGAGGTCAACGCGCTGGTGGCCGTTGCGGCTGCACTGGCGGCTGGCGCGGCGATTGGTGCCGTAACTGGCGTGATTGTGGCAAAAGGCCGCGTTCAGGCGTTTATCGCCACGCTGGTGATGATGCTGCTGCTGCGCGGTGTGACCATGGTTTACACCAACGGTAGCCCGGTGAATACCGGGTTTACGGATAACGCGGATCTGTTTGGCTGGTTCGGTATCGGTCGCCCGCTAGGTGTCCCGACCCCGGTCTGGATCATGGCTATCGTCTTCCTGGCGGCGTGGTACATGCTGCACCATACCCGCCTGGGCCGTTATATCTATGCGCTGGGTGGTAACGAAGCGGCCACGCGCCTGTCCGGTATCAGCGTTAATAAAGTCAAAATTATCGTGTACTCCCTGTGCGGCCTGCTGGCCTCTCTGGCGGGCATCATCGAAGTGGCGCGCCTCTCTTCCGCACAGCCAACGGCGGGGACGGGGTACGAGCTGGATGCCATCGCGGCGGTGGTTCTGGGCGGTACGAGCCTTGCGGGCGGTAAAGGTCGCATTGTTGGGACATTGATCGGCGCACTGATCCTCGGTTTCCTGAATAATGGTTTGAATTTGTTAGGTGTTTCCTCCTATTACCAGATGATCGTTAAGGCAGTGGTGATTTTGCTGGCGGTACTGGTAGACAACAAAAAACAGTAACTGACGACACTACAGGACATCTTAGATATGAACATGAAAAAACTGGCTACCCTGGTTTCCGCTGTCGCGCTGAGCGCAACCGTAAGTGCTAACGCCATGGCGAAAGACACCATCGCGCTGGTTGTCTCTACCCTGAACAACCCGTTCTTCGTCTCCCTGAAGGACGGTGCGCAGAAAGAAGCGGACAAACTGGGCTACAACCTGGTGGTGCTGGATTCACAGAACAACCCGGCGAAAGAGCTGGCTAACGTTCAGGACTTAACCGTTCGTGGCACCAAAATTCTGCTGATCAACCCAACCGATTCTGATGCCGTAGGCAACGCCGTGAAGATGGCAAACCAGGCGAAAATTCCGGTGATCACTCTGGACCGTCAGGCAACGAAAGGCGAAGTTGTGAGCCACATTGCGTCTGATAACGTGCTGGGCGGTAAAATTGCTGGTGACTACATCGCGAAGAAAGCCGGTGAAGGCGCGAAAGTTATCGAACTGCAGGGCATTGCCGGGACTTCCGCGGCCCGTGAACGTGGTGAAGGCTTCCAGCAGGCCGTGGCTGCACACAAATTCAACGTGCTGGCCAGCCAGCCGGCAGACTTCGACCGTACTAAGGGTCTGAACGTCATGCAGAACCTGCTGACCGCGCATCCAGATGTGCAGGCGGTATTTGCACAGAACGATGAAATGGCGCTGGGTGCGCTGCGTGCCCTGCAGACCGCAGGTAAATCAGATGTGATGGTTGTCGGATTTGACGGCACGCCGGATGGTGAAAAAGCAGTAAATGATGGCAAACTGGCTGCGACTATCGCTCAGCTGCCTGAGCAGATTGGCGCGACTGGCGTTGAAACTGCCGACAAAGTGCTGAAGGGCGAAAAAGTTCAGGCCAAATATCCTGTTGACCTGAAGCTGGTCATTAAGCAGTAAAGGCGATTCAGGCAGTCGCTGGCTGCCTGAGGGACACCAAATAAAAGAAAAGTGTGGCATACGCCACCGGGTAATACCGGTGGCGCTCTCAGATGGACACCTCAATACATGAAAACCGCAGGCAACCTCGTCGTCCTTGGCAGTATCAATGCCGATCACATTCTTAACCTTGAAACGTTCCCCACTCCGGGCGAAACCGTCACCGGTAATCAGTATCAGGTCGCGTTCGGCGGTAAGGGCGCAAACCAGGCAGTTGCCGCCGGGCGCAGCGGGGCGAATATCGCGTTTATCGCCTGTACGGGTGATGACGATACCGGCGAGCGCGTACGCAAGCAGCTGGCAAGTGACAACATCGATACTGCACCCGTCAGCGTTGTTGAAGGGGAATCTACCGGTGTGGCGCTGATCTTCGTCAATGCGGAAGGTGAGAATGTCATCGGTATTCATGCGGGGGCTAACGCCGCGTTAACGACTGAACGCGTCGAAGCGCAGCGTGGGATCATCGCCGGAGCGGAAGCCCTGCTGATGCAGCTGGAGTCTCCGGTTGAAAGCGTGCTGACCGCCGCGAAAATTGCGCATGAAAATCATACCACTGTCGTACTTAACCCTGCGCCTGCCCGTGTATTATCAGATGAACTGCTGGCGCTGGTAGACATCATTACGCCGAACGAAACCGAAGCGGAAAAGCTGACGGGCATTCGCGTTGAAAATGACAATGATGCCGCGCGTGCGGCGAAAGTGCTGCATGCAAAAGGCATCGGGACCGTTATCATTACTCTTGGTAGCCGCGGGGTGTGGGCTAGCGTCAATGGCGAAGGCCGTCGCGTGCCGGGCTTTAAGGTCAAAGCCATTGATACCATCGCCGCTGGAGACACCTTCAACGGTGCGCTGGTGACGGCATTGCTGGAAGGAAAAGCGATGGATGACGCGATCCGCTTTGCGCATGCCGCCGCCGCGATTGCGGTGACGCGCAAAGGCGCACAGCCTTCCGTTCCGTGGCGTAAAGAGATCGATGAATTCTTAAGTCAGCAGGGGTAACGCTTGGCTACGATGAAAGATGTCGCCCGCATGGCGGGCGTTTCTACTTCGACCGTCTCTCACGTTATTAATAACGACCGCTTCGTCAGCGAGGCGATTCGGGAGAAAGTCGAAGCCGCAGTAAAAGATCTCAACTATGCGCCGTCGGCGCTGGCGCGCAGTCTGAAGCTTAACCAGACGCGCACCATCGGCATGCTGATCACGGCCAGTACCAATCCTTTCTATTCTGAACTTGTTCGTGGCGTAGAGCGCAGCTGCTTCGAGCGTGGCTACAGTCTGGTGCTGTGCAATACTGAAGGCGACGAGCAGCGCATGAACCGCAACCTGGAAACGCTGATGCAAAAACGCGTCGACGGGCTGCTGCTGCTCTGTACCGAAACGCATCAACCTTCAAAAGAGATCATTCAGCGCTATCCTTCTATTCCCACGGTAATGATGGACTGGGCGCCGTTCGACGGGACCAGCGATCTGATTCAGGATAACTCGCTGCTGGGCGGCGATATGGCGACGCAGCACCTGATTGATAAAGGCCATACCCGCATTGCCTGCATTACCGGCCCGCTGGATAAAACCCCGGCGCGCTTGCGTCTGGAAGGCTATCTTTCGGCAATGGAGCGGGCAGGGCTTGCCATTCCTGATGGCTATCGCATCACCGGCGATTTCGAGTTTAACGGCGGTTTCGAGGCAATGCAGACGCTGCTGGCGCAAGAGCCTCGCCCGCAGGCGGTGTTTATCGGCAACGATGCGATGGCGTTTGGTGCCTATCAGGCGCTGTATCAGGCGGGACTGCGCGTTCCGGACGATATGGCTATCGTGGGCTACGATGATATCGAACTGGCGCGCTACATGACGCCGCCGCTGACCACGATCCATCAGCCGAAGGATGAACTGGGTGAGCTGGCCATCGACGTGTTGATCCACCGTATGGCGCAGCCCACGCTGCAACAGCAACGTTTGCAGCTTACTCCTGTTCTGATGGAACGCGGTTCGGTTTAGCTTTCTCTTTGTGACGCTCTTTAATCAGGTTCCGGCCATCTTTCGGTTTTAACAACATAAAGACCAGCGCCGACACCACGGTAAGCGCGCCCATGGTGATAAAGGTATAGTGGAACTGCTCAACGGTATTCGTGCCGCCAAACCCTTCATAAAACCGCAGCACCGCCGCGCTCACGGCTACCCCGAGGCTGATCGACAGCTGTTGGGTCACCGCCAGTACGCTGTTGCCGCTGCTCGCGTTCTCGTCGGTCAGGTCCGCAAGGGTGATGGTGTTCATCGACGTGAACTGCGTTGACATCGCCATTCCCAGCACAAACAGCGGCAGGATCAACATCCAGACCGGTAACGCCGCGGATTGCAGCGAGAACTGCGCAATCATCAGACCGATAAAGACCGTCACGCCAACCAGCGTTTTACGATAGCCAAACCAGCGCAGTACCTGCGTGACCGTTGATTTCGCCAGAATGGAACCCATTGCCGTGGGCGCCATCATGCAGCCGGCAATCAGCGCCGGGTAGCCGAACCCCACCTGCAGCATCAATGGCATCAGGAACGGTACGCAGCCCGTGCCCAGACGTGAGGCAATATTGCCCGCGATCCCGACGGAAAAGGTTCGGGTGTTAAAGAGAGATAAAGAGATAAGCGGTGTCGGGTGACGACGCGCATGGCGTATATAAAGAAGGAAAAGCAGAATACCACTGAGGATGACGGCGAGCGCCAGCCACGTTTCAACGAGCTTCTCGCCAATGAGTTCCATGCCACTGGAGAACAGCACCAGGCTCAGTCCAAACAGGAAAAAGCCGCCCATATCGAAGCTGCGCCTTGGCGTGGTGAAGTTCGGCATATATTTGCGGGCATAGATCAGCCCTGCCACGCCAATCGGAATATTAATCAGGAAAATCCAGTGCCAGCTTGCCCAGGTAACCAGCACACCCCCGAGGACCGGGCCAAGTATTGGGCCGACCAGCCCTGGCATGGTGACAAAGTTGAGTATGGGGAGCAGTTCGCTGCGTGGGTAGGCACGCAGCAAAGCGAGGCGCGCCACCGGCATCATCATCGCGCCGCCTATTCCCTGCAGTACGCGAAAGATAACCAGCTCCGTTAATGAAGTGGAGAGCGCGCAGGCCAGTGAACCGAGCGTAAAGAGCGTTACGGCCAGCATGAAAACTCTGCGGGTACCGAAGCGATCGGCCAGCCAGCCACTTACCGGGATCAACATCGCCACCGTGAGGGTGTAGCTGATGATGGCGGACTGCATTGCCAGCGGGGAGCGGTTAAGGCTTTGCGCAATGGCGGGAAGCGCCGTATTGAGGATGGTGGCATCCAGTGCCTGCATAAAGAACGCCATGGCTGCAATCCACGGCAATCCGGCCATGCTGCGCGCTTTTTTCTCTGTCATTTATTTACCTGCTGGTGGGTTGGTGCGGTCAGCAATGCCTGACATGCAGTCAGGGCTCGCTGCCCGTCGCTCTCCTGAATGGCATCTACTATCGCCTGATGCAAATCCAGCTTTACCACTTCGTCTTGTGTAATAGAGGTAAAGTAGGTGTGGTACACCGAATGGAATAACGAAGCAAAGGAAGTGAGGAACGGATTGGCGCTCATCATATAGATATGTTCATGCCAGGCCATATCGACCTCAATCCATCGTTCCCGGTTGAAGTGTTTTTTCAGGAATACCATCTCTTCCATGAGTGCGTTAAGCTGCGCTTTCTGCTCTGCTGTCCCGAGCGTGGCGGCAAGCAGGCATGCCTGAGGTTCAAGACTGCTGCGCATTACCAGAAAGTGATCGACGACCTGATGAAAGTTGTCTTCGGTCATCCACCAGGAGAGCAGCTCCTGATCGAGAAAATTCCAGTTATTCTGTGGCATCACGCGCGTGCCAATACGAGGGCGTGGAAGCACCATGCCTTTTGCCGTCAGGGTTTTCACCGCCTCGCGAACCGCGGTACGGCTTACTCCAAACTGCTCACCCAGCTCCAATTCACCCGGCAGGATGCTCCCCGGGGCATATTTACCCCGCTAAAATCCGCTGCGCCAGCTTTTCTGCCAGCACATAGGACAGATTTTTTTGGGCGGCCAGCTGTTGTGCGCTTAATGGCATCGCTTTTATTCCTTAATGTTTCATGCTGTTAATTATGCCACCTCGAATGTGATTATGGTTGCAGATACATCAAATAGAACAATTTGTAGCTTGATATCACCTCTGTTGGTGAAAAAAAACACGGTCAGAAACTTTTTTTGAATTTCCTCTTGTCACTTAAGAATAACGCCCTATAATGCGCCTCCACTGACACGGAACAACGGCACACACGCCGCCGGGTCAGCAGAGAAAAGCGAAATAAACGCTTGACTCTGAAGCGGGAAAGCGTAATATGCACACCCCGCGCCGCAGCGAAAACGAAGCGGCACTGCTCTTTAAAAATTTATCAGACAATCTGTGTGGGCACTCAAAGTGACATGGATTCTTAACGTCCTCGGACGAAAAATGAATACCAAGTCTCTGAGTGAACATACGTAATTCATTACGAAGTTTAATTCACGAGCATCAAACTTAAATTGAAGAGTTTGATCATGGCTCAGATTGAACGCTGGCGGCAGGCCTAACACATGCAAGTCGAACGGTAGCACAGAGAGCTTGCTCTCGGGTGACGAGTGGCGGACGGGTGAGTAATGTCTGGGAAACTGCCTGATGGAGGGGGATAACTACTGGAAACGGTAGCTAATACCGCATAACGTCGCAAGACCAAAGAGGGGGACCTTCGGGCCTCTTGCCATCAGATGTGCCCAGATGGGATTAGCTAGTAGGTGGGGTAACGGCTCACCTAGGCGACGATCCCTAGCTGGTCTGAGAGGATGACCAGCCACACTGGAACTGAGACACGGTCCAGACTCCTACGGGAGGCAGCAGTGGGGAATATTGCACAATGGGCGCAAGCCTGATGCAGCCATGCCGCGTGTATGAAGAAGGCCTTCGGGTTGTAAAGTACTTTCAGCGGGGAGGAAGGCGATAAGGTTAATAACCTTGTCGATTGACGTTACCCGCAGAAGAAGCACCGGCTAACTCCGTGCCAGCAGCCGCGGTAATACGGAGGGTGCAAGCGTTAATCGGAATTACTGGGCGTAAAGCGCACGCAGGCGGTCTGTCAAGTCGGATGTGAAATCCCCGGGCTCAACCTGGGAACTGCATTCGAAACTGGCAGGCTAGAGTCTTGTAGAGGGGGGTAGAATTCCAGGTGTAGCGGTGAAATGCGTAGAGATCTGGAGGAATACCGGTGGCGAAGGCGGCCCCCTGGACAAAGACTGACGCTCAGGTGCGAAAGCGTGGGGAGCAAACAGGATTAGATACCCTGGTAGTCCACGCCGTAAACGATGTCGACTTGGAGGTTGTGCCCTTGAGGCGTGGCTTCCGGAGCTAACGCGTTAAGTCGACCGCCTGGGGAGTACGGCCGCAAGGTTAAAACTCAAATGAATTGACGGGGGCCCGCACAAGCGGTGGAGCATGTGGTTTAATTCGATGCAACGCGAAGAACCTTACCTACTCTTGACATCCAGAGAACTTTCCAGAGATGGATTGGTGCCTTCGGGAACTCTGAGACAGGTGCTGCATGGCTGTCGTCAGCTCGTGTTGTGAAATGTTGGGTTAAGTCCCGCAACGAGCGCAACCCTTATCCTTTGTTGCCAGCGGTTAGGCCGGGAACTCAAAGGAGACTGCCAGTGATAAACTGGAGGAAGGTGGGGATGACGTCAAGTCATCATGGCCCTTACGAGTAGGGCTACACACGTGCTACAATGGCGCATACAAAGAGAAGCGACCTCGCGAGAGCAAGCGGACCTCATAAAGTGCGTCGTAGTCCGGATTGGAGTCTGCAACTCGACTCCATGAAGTCGGAATCGCTAGTAATCGTGGATCAGAATGCCACGGTGAATACGTTCCCGGGCCTTGTACACACCGCCCGTCACACCATGGGAGTGGGTTGCAAAAGAAGTAGGTAGCTTAACCTTCGGGAGGGCGCTTACCACTTTGTGATTCATGACTGGGGTGAAGTCGTAACAAGGTAACCGTAGGGGAACCTGCGGTTGGATCACCTCCTTACCTTAAAGAACCTGCCTTTGTAGTGTCCACACAGATTGTCTGATGAAAAGTAAACAGCAAGGCGTCTTGCGATTGAGACTTCAGTGTCCCCTTCGTCTAGAGGCCCAGGACACCGCCCTTTCACGGCGGTAACAGGGGTTCGAATCCCCTAGGGGACGCCACTTGCTGGTTCGTGAGTGAAAGTCACCTGCCGTCATATCTCAAAACTGACTTGCGAGTCATGTTTGAGATATTTGCTCTTTAAAAATCTGGATCAAGCTGAAAATTGAAACGACACATCTTTAAGGTGTGTTCGAGTCTCTCAAATTTTCGCAAGTCGATGATGAATCGAAAGAAACATCTTCGGGTTGTGAGGTTAAGCGACTAAGCGTACACGGTGGATGCCCTGGCAGTCAGAGGCGATGAAGGACGTGCTAATCTGCGAAAAGCGACGGCGAGGTGATATGAACCTTTGACCCGTCGATGTCCGAATGGGGAAACCCAGTGTGATTCGTCACACTATCGTTAACTGAATACATAGGTTAACGAGGCGAACCGGGGGAACTGAAACATCTAAGTACCCCGAGGAAAAGAAATCAACCGAGATTCCCCCAGTAGCGGCGAGCGAACGGGGAGCAGCCCGGAGTCTGAATCAGCTTGTGTGTTAGTGGAAGCGTCTGGAAAGTCGCACGGTACAGGGTGACAGTCCCGTACACGAAAATGCACAGGTTGTGAACTCGAAGAGTAGGGCGGGACACGTGGTATCCTGTCTGAATATGGGGGGACCATCCTCCAAGGCTAAATACTCCTGACTGACCGATAGTGAACCAGTACCGTGAGGGAAAGGCGAAAAGAACCCCGGCGAGGGGAGTGAAAAAGAACCTGAAACCGTGTACGTACAAGCAGTGGGAGCACCTTCGTGGTGTGACTGCGTACCTTTTGTATAATGGGTCAGCGACTTATATTCTGTAGCAAGGTTAACCGTATAGGGGAGCCGCAGGGAAACCGAGTCTTAACTGGGCGTTAAGTTGCAGGGTATAGACCCGAAACCCGGTGATCTAGCCATGGGCAGGTTGAAGGTTGGGTAACACTAACTGGAGGACCGAACCGACTAATGTTGAAAAATTAGCGGATGACCTGTGGCTGGGGGTGAAAGGCCAATCAAACCGGGAGATAGCTGGTTCTCCCCGAAAGCTATTTAGGTAGCGCCTCGTGAACTCATCTTCGGGGGTAGAGCACTGTTTCGGCTAGGGGGCCATCCCGGCTTACCAACCCGATGCAAACTACGAATACCGAAGAATGTTATCACGGGAGACACACGGCGGGTGCTAACGTCCGTCGTGAAGAGGGAAACAACCCAGACCGCCAGCTAAGGTCCCAAAGTCATGGTTAAGTGGGAAACGATGTGGGAAGGCACAGACAGCCAGGATGTTGGCTTAGAAGCAGCCATCATTTAAAGAAAGCGTAATAGCTCACTGGTCGAGTCGGCCTGCGCGGAAGATGTAACGGGGCTAAACCATGCACCGAAGCTGCGGCAGCGACGCTTATGCGTTGTTGGGTAGGGGAGCGTTCTGTAAGCCGTCGAAGGTGTGCTGTGAGGCATGCTGGAGGTATCAGAAGTGCGAATGCTGACATAAGTAACGATAAAGCGGGTGAAAAGCCCGCTCGCCGGAAGACCAAGGGTTCCTGTCCAACGTTAATCGGGGCAGGGTGAGTCGACCCCTAAGGCGAGGCCGAAAGGCGTAGTCGATGGGAAACAGGTTAATATTCCTGTACTTGGTGTTACTGCGAAGGGGGGACGGAGAAGGCTATGTCAGCCGGGCGACGGTTGTCCCGGTTTAAGCGTGTAGGTGTGTGTTCCAGGCAAATCCGGTTCACTTTAACACTGAGGCGTGATGACGAGGCACTACGGTGCTGAAGTGATAAATGCCCTGCTTCCAGGAAAAGCCTCTAAGCATCAGGTAACACGAAATCGTACCCCAAACCGACACAGGTGGTCAGGTAGAGAATACCAAGGCGCTTGAGAGAACTCGGGTGAAGGAACTAGGCAAAATGGTGCCGTAACTTCGGGAGAAGGCACGCTGATATGTAGGTGAAGTCCCTGCGGACGGAGCTGAAATCAGTCGAAGATACCAGCTGGCTGCAACTGTTTATTAAAAACACAGCACTGTGCAAACACGAAAGTGGACGTATACGGTGTGACGCCTGCCCGGTGCCGGAAGGTTAATTGATGGGGTTAGCGGCAACGCGAAGCTCTTGATCGAAGCCCCGGTAAACGGCGGCCGTAACTATAACGGTCCTAAGGTAGCGAAATTCCTTGTCGGGTAAGTTCCGACCTGCACGAATGGCGTAATGATGGCCAGGCTGTCTCCACCCGAGACTCAGTGAAATTGAACTCGCTGTGAAGATGCAGTGTACCCGCGGCAAGACGGAAAGACCCCGTGAACCTTTACTATAGCTTGACACTGAACACTGGTCCTTGATGTGTAGGATAGGTGGGAGGCTTTGAAGCGTGGACGCCAGTCTGCGTGGAGCCATCCTTGAAATACCACCCTTTAATGGCTGGTGTTCTAACGTGGACCCGTAATCCGGGTTGCGGACAGTGTCTGGTGGGTAGTTTGACTGGGGCGGTCTCCTCCCAAAGAGTAACGGAGGAGCACGAAGGTTAGCTAATCCTGGTCGGACATCAGGAGGTTAGTGCAATGGCATAAGCTAGCTTGACTGCGAGAGTGACGGCTCGAGCAGGTGCGAAAGCAGGTCATAGTGATCCGGTGGTTCTGAATGGAAGGGCCATCGCTCAACGGATAAAAGGTACTCCGGGGATAACAGGCTGATACCGCCCAAGAGTTCATATCGACGGCGGTGTTTGGCACCTCGATGTCGGCTCATCACATCCTGGGGCTGAAGTAGGTCCCAAGGGTATGGCTGTTCGCCATTTAAAGTGGTACGCGAGCTGGGTTTAGAACGTCGGACCATTCGGTCCCTATCTGCCGTGGGCGCTGGAGAATTGAGGGGGGCTGCTCCTAGTACGAGAGGACCGGAGTGGACGCATCACTGGTGTTCGGGTTGTCATGCCAATGGCACTGCCCGGTAGCTAAATGCGGAAGAGATAAGTGCTGAAAGCATCTAAGCACGAAACTTGCCCCGAGATGAGTTCTCCCTGAGACTATAAGTCTCCTGAAGGAACGTTGAAGACGACGACGTTGATAGGCCGGGTGTGTAAGCGCAGCGATGCGTTGAGCTAACCGGTACTAATGAACCGTGAGGCTTAACCTTACAACGCCGAAGCTGTTTTGGCGGTGAGAGAGACGATTTTCAGCCTGATACAGATTAACAGAATTTGCCTGGCGGCTTTAGCGCGGTGGTCCCACCTGACCCCATGCCGAACTCAGAAGTGAAACGCCGTAGCGCCGATGGTAGTGTGGGGTCTCCCCATGTGAGAGTAGGGAACTGCCAGGCATCAATTAAGTGAAGAGGCCATCCGAAAGGATGGCCTTTTTGCGTTTATATACCGAAAAATGTAGGCCGGGTAAGGCGAAGCCGCCACCCGGCAAGTCAGACCGCACACCACTTCACAATAAACTCAGCAATCCCATCCTCATCATTTAAATCCAGCACCGGAACCTCAATATCGAGAGCAACATCGCTGGCCACCGCAATCACATGCTCATCCAGCGTTAACTCGCTGATGTCATGCCCGGCATCACTTCTGAACAGCAGGATCTTAGGCACGGCCTCATGCTTAAATCCCTCAACCAGCACCAGATCCAGCGTGGAGTGATCCATCCGGCTCACCAGATACGCGAGATCCAGCGGTGCCTCATCCGGCGTTTCTGTCATCAATGCCCAACGCTGGTTGCTTGCTACCATTGTCTGCGCGGCACCCGCTTTGCGCAGCTCATAGCTATCTTTACCCGGCTTATCGACATCCATATTATGGTGAGTATGCTTAATCAAGCCTGGACGAATACCGCGGGCGCACAGAGCGGGTATCAGTTTTTTCAGCAACGTGGTTTTTCCTGTCCCACTCCAGGCTGAAATGGCTAAAACAGAGTTCATCTCTTCTCCTGCATGGCCTGTAAATCTTCTAATGTGTTCACATTCACGAACGATGTTTTCATGTCGCTAAAATCAACAGCATGTCCGCCGACCTTACGCATAAACACCATCACTCTTCGTTCTCCGGAAGCCAGATAGTCGCTCATAGCAGGAATCAAGGATCGGTTAATGAGCGCGATAGTTGGGTGGTCGCGCTCGCCGTCATGCACCCAGACCACAGGTGAATCACCTCGCTGTTGCACCATCCGTTCCACCAGGCAGGTGGGTATAAATGGCGTATCACACGAACAAAAGATAAACCACTCTCCCTGCGACTGCTGCATCACCGAAAGCATGCCGGCCAGCGGCCCCGGAAAATCAGCAAGATTATCCTGATAAACGGGAAACCCGCTGCGCTGGTAAATATCGATATGGCGATTTGCGCTCAGCGCCATTGCCGATACCTGATCGACAAGCGTATCAGCGACATGCTGCCATAAGGGCTTGCCTTTCAGGAGCTGTAGTCCCTTATCTTCCCCGCCCATACGTGTAGCTCTGCCGCCTGCCAGAACGACCCCAGTGATTTCCAGGCTAAGATTCACGAATATCGCCTCTTTTATTGTGGGATTGACCCTGCTAACGTGTCACTCTAAATGAAAGGAGCACCACCATGAAATGTAAACGTCTGAATGAAGTCATTGAACTCCTCCAGCCGGCCTGGCAAAAAGAGCCAGAGCTGAATCTGATGCAATTCTTACAGAAACTGGCAAAAGAGTCAGGTTTTGACGGCGATCTGGCAGACCTTTCTGACGACATCCTGATCTACCACCTCAAAATGCGCGACTCAGCCAAAGATGCTGTTATTCCTGGTATTCAGAAGGATTATGAGGAAGATTTTAAAACTGCATTGCTGCGCGCCCGAGGCGTAATTAAAGAGTAAAAGCTTGTAAGCGGAGCCACCGAAATCGCTACAAGATGATATCCTGAATCATTCGTATAATTTCCGGATGATCGGATGAACGACCAGGCTTTTACTTTCCAGACACTACACCCGGATACCATTATGGATGCCCTGTTTGAACAGGGTATTCGTGTGGATTCCGGGCTAACTCCGTTAAACAGCTACGAAAACCGCGTCTATCAATTTCAGGACGAGGATCGTCAGCGCTTCGTCGTAAAGTTCTATCGCCCTGAACGTTGGTCTGCACAGCAAATTCAGGAGGAGCACCAGTTTGCTCACGATCTGCTGGTTGATGACGTTCCCGTTGCCGCGCCGATAAAGTTCAATAACCAAACGCTGCTCACGCATGAAGGGTTTTACTACGCCGTATTCCCCAGTCTGGGTGGCCGCCAGTTTGAAGCGGATAATATCGATCAGATGGAGTGGGTTGCTCGCTATCTGGGACGCATTCATCAGACGGGACGTAAAACAGAGTTCACTGTCCGACCAACGATCGGGATTCATGAATATCTCACCGAACCACGTCAGATATTCGAAACGTCTGCGCTGATCCCCGCTGCGTTAAAGGATGATTTCCTCAACGCCACCGATAAGCTTATTGCTGCGGTGAAAACCTGCTGGCGTGATGATATTTCCGTTCTGCGCCTGCATGGCGATTGTCACGCCGGAAATATTCTCTGGCGCGATGGTCCACTGTTTGTCGATCTCGACGATGCGCGCATGGGACCAGCGGTTCAGGATCTGTGGATGCTGCTCAATGGCGACAAAGCCGAGCAGCGCATGCAGCTTGAAACGATTATTGAAGCCTATGAAGAATTTAGCCCGTTTAATTCAGACGAAATTGCCCTGATTGAGCCTTTACGTGCGATGCGTTTTGTTTATTATCTCGCATGGTTAATCAGGCGTTGGGACGACCCCGCATTTCCTCGTAATTTCCCGTGGCTTACCGGAGAAGATTACTGGCGCAGCCAGATATCTACATTCACTCAGCAGGTTAAGGTTCTTCAGGAACCCCCTCTGCAATTAACGCCGATGTATTAATTGGACACACCCAGGAGAGAGTTAATCATGAAAAAAATTTGGCTGGCGCTGGCAGGTATGATTCTGGCATTTAGCGCTTCTGCTGCGCAGTTTACCGACGGTAAACAGTTTATCACGCTGGAAAAGCCGGTTGCTGGCGAGCCACAGGTTCTGGAGTTCTTCTCATTCTATTGCCCGCACTGCTATCAATTCGAAGAGGTGCTGCATGTTTCTGACAACGTGAAGAAGAAGCTGCCGGAAGGCACCAAAATGACCAAGTACCACGTTGAGTTCCTGGGCCCGTTGGGTAAAGACCTGACTCAGGCGTGGGCGGTTGCGATGGCGCTGGGCGTGGAAGATAAAATCACTGCTCCAATGTTCGAAGCCGTACAGAAAACCCAGACCGTTCAGACCACTGCGGATATCCGCAAAGTGTTCGTTGATGCCGGTGTGAAAGGTGAAGAGTACGACGCCGCGTGGAACAGCTTTGTAGTGAAATCTCTGGTTGCTCAGCAGGAAAAAGCGGCCGCTGATCTGCAGCTTCAGGGCGTTCCGGCGATGTTTGTTAACGGCAAATATCAGCTGAACATGCAGGGCATGGACACCAGCAGCATGGATATTTTCGTACAGCAGTATGCTGACACCGTGAAATACCTGGTTGAGAAGAAGTAATTTCGTTGATATGAAAACGCCGGTCACTGACCGGCGTTTTTGTATGAAGATTTAATGCTGTCTATCTGTTCGTCTTTCTCTTTCCAGAGCGTATTAAGCCACTGCTGGAAACCACGTTTGAAATTCTTATCGTTAACGTAGTCACCGTGCAGCCCGGTATCGATCGGCACTAAATTCACCCGAACAACAATCCGCGTCAGCTTGCCGCTGAGCATATCGAAGAATGGCGTCCTGTCATTTTCCGGATAGCAGAGCGTAACGTTCAGAAGTTTATCGAACTGTGCACCCAGCACGTTAAGTGCCATCGCAATACCCGCCGCCTTTGGCGGAAGCAGGTTCTGATAAGGGGAGCGTGTTTGTTGACGTTTATCTTCCGTAAACCGTGAGCCTTCAACAAAGTTCACGATGGTCGTTGGATGTGCGCGAAACTTTTCACAGGAGCGGCGCGTGGTCTCCACATCCTTACCGCGACGCTCCGGATGACGAATCAGATAGCTGCGCGAATAGCGTTTCATAAACGGCATATCAAGCGCCCAGCAGGCCAGCCCGATAAAGGGCACCCAGGCGAGCTGCTGCTTGAGGAAGTACTTGTTCATCGGGATATGTTTGCGAAAAAGCACGCATAACACCACGATGTCCGCCCAGCTGTGATGATTGCAAATCAGCAGGTACCAGTTCTTTTTGTTGAGGCTCTCCAGCCCTTCGACATCCCACTTCAGATGCGGATTCAGGCACAGCAGGATCGCTAGCCCTTCACACCAGCAATACATCATGAAATTACAAAACGCAGAGACGGATCGCCACACCGCAGGCACAGGCAGCAGCAGTTTAACGACCCCGGCGATAATGATTGGCACAGAACACGCAATCGTCACCAGAATAGTTAAAATGATGCTTAGCGGTAATGTTATTGCAGCGAGCAATCTCGACATGATGAGCTTTTTCAGGTGGTTAGCTTTAATGGACCGGCCGATGATACGGCGCTGGGGGCTGATTTTATCAGAAAAGTGACAAAATTATGGCGCTTTCATATCGTCAATAGACGGCTTTTCCCCTGAAGCAGAAGATTTCTCTATTATTGTGCGCTAATCAGGACTTATATCCACATAGACTAAATTGCCATCAGCAGGCTATTTTCATGCAGTGTTAGTTGTTAACATTATGATATATAATAATTTATTATCAGCGCGTGCCTGCTTTTTGTATCTGTTTTTCATTTGAAGTGAAAATATTCACAAACTTATCCACAGTTTGAATTTTGCGAGCGATCCTCACGATCGCAAAATCTTTTTCTGTATCGAACCTGAATAACTGATGTTTTCATCCTTCTGTGGCATCCTTTACGCATAAATTGATTAAAGGCACGGACATTATGGTTCAGATCCCAGAAAACCCACTTATTCTCGTCGACGGCTCTTCTTACCTGTATCGGGCGTACCATGCGTTTCCTCCTCTGACCAATAGCGCAGGGGAACCTACCGGCGCGATGTACGGCGTGCTGAACATGCTGCGCAGCCTGATTCTTCAGTATCAGCCCACCCATGCGGCTGTCGTTTTTGATGCGAAAGGCAAAACCTTCCGCGATGAGCTGTTCGAACATTACAAATCCCATCGTCCGCCAATGCCTGACGATCTGCGTGCGCAGATTGAGCCACTGCACGCCATGGTGAAAGCAATGGGCCTGCCGCTGCTGGCCGTCTCTGGCGTGGAGGCTGACGACGTCATCGGTACGCTGGCGCGTGAAGCTGAAAAAATGGGCCGTCCGGTGCTGATCAGCACCGGTGATAAAGATATGGCGCAGCTGGTGACTCCAGGTATTACCCTGATCAACACCATGACCAACACCATTCTGGGGCCAGAAGAAGTAGTCACTAAGTATGGCGTGCCGCCAGAGCTGATTATCGACTTCCTCGCGTTGATGGGCGACTCCTCGGATAACATACCTGGCGTTCCTGGCGTCGGTGAAAAAACCGCGCAGGCGCTGCTTCAGGGGCTGGGTGGTCTGGACACGCTCTACGCTGAGCCAGACAAAATCGCCGGACTTTCCTTCCGTGGCGCAAAAACCATGGCCGGGAAGCTGGAAGAGAACAAAGAGGTGGCTTATCTCTCCTATAAGCTGGCAACAATCAAAACCGATGTGGAACTGGAGCTGGGCTGTGAGCAGCTGGAAGTGCAACAGCCTTCCGCTGACGACCTGCTGAACCTGTTTAAGAAATACGAATTCAAGCGCTGGACCACTGACGTGGAAGCCGGTAAATGGCTGCAGGCTAAAGGGGCCAAACCTGCTGCTAAGCCGAAAGAGACGATTGTCGTTGATGCCGAAGATCAGGCGGAAGAAGAAGCCGCAGCGCTCTCCTTCGACAACTACGAAACCATTCTGGAAGAGTCACAGCTGATCGCCTGGATCGAGAAACTGAAAAAAGCGCCGGTCTTTGCCTTTGACACCGAAACAGACAGCCTCGACAACATCTCAGCCAATATGGTGGGATTGTCCTTTGCGACAGAGCCGGGTATTGCCGCCTACGTTCCCGTGGCGCACGACTACCTGGATGCGCCGGAGCAGATCTCCCGCGAGCGCGCGCTCGAGCTACTGAAGCCGATTCTGGAAGACGAAAAGGCGCTGAAGGTTGGTCAAAACCTCAAGTACGACCGCGGCATTCTGCAGAACTACGGCATTGAGCTGCGCGGGATTGCCTTTGACACTATGCTCGAATCCTACATTCTGGACAGCGTGGCGGGCCGCCATGATATGGATTCCTTATCTGACCGCTGGCTCAAGCACAAAACCATTACCTTTGAAGAGATTGCCGGTAAAGGGAAAAATCAGCTCACCTTTAACCAGATTGCTCTTGAAGAAGCAGGGCGCTACGCGGCGGAAGATGCCGACGTCACGCTGCAACTGCATCTGAAGATGTGGCCAAAACTGCAGAAGCACGAAGGTCCGCTGAACGTATTCCAGCATATTGAAATGCCGCTGGTGCCCGTGCTGTCCCGTATCGAACGCAATGGCGTTAAGATCGATCCAACGGTGCTGCAAAACCACTCTGGCGAGCTCGCGCAGCGTTTGACCGAGCTCGAGCAGAAAGCGCATGACCTTGCCGGCGAGCCGTTTAACCTCTCTTCACCGAAGCAGCTGCAAACCATTCTGTTTGAAAAGCAGGGCATCAAGCCGCTGAAGAAAACCCCTGGCGGTGCGCCTTCAACCTCTGAAGAGGTGCTGGAAGAGCTGGCGCTGGACTACCCGCTGCCAAAAGTGATTCTGCAGTACCGCGGTCTCGCGAAGCTGAAGTCTACCTACACGGACAAACTTCCGCTGATGATCAACCCGAAAACGGGCCGTGTGCACACGTCGTATCATCAGGCGGTAGCGGCAACCGGGCGTCTCTCGTCAACCGATCCTAACCTGCAGAATATTCCGGTGCGTAACGAGGAAGGGCGCCGCATTCGTCAGGCCTTTATAGCCCCTGATGACTACCTGATTGTCTCGGCTGACTACTCGCAAATTGAACTGCGCATTATGGCGCACCTGTCCCGCGATAAAGGTCTGCTGACGGCATTTGCGGAAGGAAAAGACATCCACCGGGCGACCGCGGCGGAGGTCTTTGGTTTACCGCTGGACAACGTGACCAACGAACAGCGCCGCAGTGCAAAAGCGATCAACTTCGGTCTAATCTACGGCATGAGCGCGTTTGGCCTTTCACGCCAGCTAAACATTCCGCGCAAAGAGTCGCAGAAGTATATGGATCTTTACTTCGAGCGTTATCCGGGCGTTCTGGAATATATGGAACGCACCCGCGCGCAGGCGAAAGAGAAAGGTTACGTTGAAACCCTGGATGGCCGTCGTCTCTATCTCCCGGACATCAAATCCAGTAACGCGGCGCGCCGCGCTGGTGCAGAGCGTGCTGCGATCAACGCCCCGATGCAGGGTACCGCAGCGGACATCATCAAGCGCGCAATGATCGCCGTTGATGCCTGGCTGGAGAAAGAGAAGCCGCGCGTGAAAATGATCATGCAGGTACACGATGAACTGGTATTTGAAGTGCACAAGGACGACCTCGACGCCGTGTCGAAGAAGATCCACGAACTGATGGAAAGCAGCATGACGCTGGACGTGCCGTTGCTGGTGGAAGTAGGAAGTGGTGAAAACTGGGATCAGGCTCACTAAAGGTTCTGTGAATAACGCGCTTTTTATGTAAGTTAGCAACATAACAACGCGCGTTTTGTGACGATCATTAGAATTCCCTATGTAAAGAATGAAAAAAAACTACAAAAAGTGCTTTTTCTACAGCAAAAAAAGGGGTAGAGTTATCGACGTAGGGTACAGAGGTAAGATGTTCTATCTTTCAGACCTTTTACTTCACGTAATCGGATTTGGCTGAATATTTTAGCCGCCCCAGTCAGTAATGACTGGGGCGTTTTTTATTGCGGCAAAGAAAAGTTCGGGCAAAAAAAAGCGCGGACATCGCCGCGCTCGGTATTACTCTTCTTCCGCTTCCGTCGCGGGTTCCAGCTCGTTAAACCAGCTGTCGAGCTTCTGACGCAGCTTGTCCACGCCCTGTTTTTTCAGCGAAGAGAAAGGCTCAACCTGTACATCGCCATTGAAGGCCAGTACCGCTTCGCGAACCATATTCACCTGCGCTTTACGCGCGCCGCTTGCCAGCTTGTCGGCTTTCGTCAGCAGTACCAGCACGGCAATATCGCTTGCCACCGCCCAGTCGATCATCTGCTGATCCAGATCTTTCAGGGGATGGCGAATATCCATCAGCACCACCAGACCTTTCAGGCACATGCGTTTTTCCAGGTATTCGCCCAGCGCACGCTGCCACTTGATCTTCATCTCTTCCGGCACCTGCGCATAACCGTATCCCGGCAAGTCTACGAGGCGTTTGCCTTCAGCCACTTCAAAGAGGTTAATCAGCTGGGTACGGCCAGGTGTTTTTGAGGTACGCGCCAGGTTCTTCTGATTGGTCAGCGTATTCAGGGCGCTGGATTTCCCCGCATTTGAGCGGCCAGCAAATGCCACTTCAATACCGGTATCAGAAGGCAGGTGGCGAATATCGGGCGCACTGGTGACAAAATGCGTCTGTTGGTAGTTCCAGGTAGTCACGTGGTCGTCTCCAAAAATCGTAATCTGGAGGGATTATACCCGAATGCGGGCAAAAGGCTTTTCTGATTGCACGAGGCTTGCAGGCGAATGCCCAAACGGCTGTAAGAGATCGGCTAATGTTGCTATGGGAGATTTCAGAGAATTCGCAGGCGTTAAAAAATGCAAACTGTTTTAAATCATAATCTTATTTCCAGGTAATTATCTGAAAATCCGTATTTGTACCGTTTAGTTGCTTGTTAGTTTAACGGAACAAGGTAAAGTATGCGGCAAGGCGAGGAAGCCAACAGGAAATCGACTTAAGGATTAGGGTCAGGAGCGCCAGGAGGCGAAGACGCAGGATAGTCAGGACGACCAGCGCCTGGAGGCGTTTTAACAGGAAATGGAACCATACACGGACGGTATCAGCCAAAGGATAAACAGGGTGTGTTGTTGGTAAACATGGAACGTCTGACCCGTTAAGGGTTGTGAGTCAGGAAAAAAGGCGACAGATTGCTCTGTCGCCTTTTTTCTTTGCTTGCTTTCTGCTAGATTTCGCCGCAATTCTATACTGAAGAAAACGACTTTAAGATAAAACATCATGAAAAAACCAACCTCCGCTGCGGGCGCGAAACGCCCTGCAAAAGCACGCCGCAAAACGCGCGAAGAACTGAACCAGGAAGCGCGCGACCGCAAACGCGACAAAAAACATCGCGGTCATGCTGCGGGTAGCCGTGCCAACGGCGGTGGTGCAGCGGGCGCTTCTGCAAAAGGCAAACAGCAGAAAGACCCTCGTATCGGCAGTAAAACTCCCATTCCACTGGGCGTGACAGACACCCCGGTCACTAAGCAGCACAAACCAAAGAGCGAGAAACCTATGCTTTCACCGCAGGCTGAGCTGGATATGCTGGAGAACGATGAGCGCCTGGACGCGCTGCTGGAACGTCTTGAAGAGGGTGAAACCCTGACCGCCGAAGAGCAGTCATGGGTAGATGCCAAACTGGACCGCATTGATGAGCTGATGCAGAAGCTGGGTCTGTCTTACGATGACGAAGACGACGAAGAGGAAGAAGAAAAGCAGGAAGATATGATGCGTCTTCTGAAAGGTGGAAACTAACATTTGCACCCGGCAGGCACGATAGTCCTGCTTATAACCCTTCCGGTTATATGTTATCTGGTGTGGTTATTCGTTAAACTACGGCGGTTGTCGCGGCGACAGAAGTGGCTGCGCACCCGAATGATGGCCCGCGATGGGGCCAGAACGGGCCGCCGTATACGAACGCGACACCAACGGAAGGAGTGAGCATGTCAGCACCAACTATCGACTGGGATTTGGCCCTAATCCAGAAGTATAACTATTCCGGGCCGCGTTATACCTCATACCCCACCGCGCTGGAGTTCTCCGATGCCTTCGGCGAGGAGGATTTTCAGCAGGCCGTCACGCGCTATCCAGAGCGTCCGCTGTCGCTCTACGTCCATATTCCGTTCTGCCACAAGCTCTGCTACTTCTGCGGCTGCAATAAAATCGTGACCCGTCAGCAGCATAAAGCCGACCAATACCTCGATGCGCTCGAACAGGAAATTGTGCACCGCGCGCCGCTTTTTAAAGGTCGTCACGTCAGCCAGCTTCACTGGGGGGGCGGCACGCCAACGTATCTCAATAAGGCGCAAATAAGCCGCCTGATGACGCTGCTGCGCGGAAATTTCAATTTTAACGACGACGCTGAAATCTCGATCGAAGTCGATCCGCGTGAAATTGAGCTGGATGTACTGGATCACTTACGCGCCGAAGGCTTTAATCGTCTGAGCATGGGCGTGCAGGATTTCAATAAAGAGGTGCAGCGTCTGGTCAACCGCGAGCAGGACGAGGAATTTATCTTCGCCTTACTCAACCACGCGCGTGATATCGGCTTTACCTCGACCAACATCGACCTGATTTACGGCCTGCCAAAGCAGACGCCGGAGAGCTTCGCCTTCACGCTGAAGCGCGTGGCTGAACTTAGCCCAGACCGCCTGAGCGTCTTTAACTATGCGCACCTGCCGACGCTATTTGCCGCCCAGCGCAAAATCAAAGATGCCGATCTGCCTTCTGCCCAGCAGAAGCTGGATATCCTGCAGGAAACTATCACCTCTCTGACGGAGAGCGGCTATCAATTTATCGGCATGGATCACTTTGCCCGTCCGGATGACGAGCTGGCGATTGCCCAGCGTGACGGCGTTCTGCACCGCAACTTCCAGGGTTACACCACTCAGGGCGATACCGATCTGCTCGGCATGGGTGTCTCCGCCATCAGCATGATCGGTGATAGCTACGCGCAGAACCAGAAAGAGCTGAAGCTCTACTACCAGCAGGTTGATGCAACCGGCAACGCGCTGTGGCGCGGCATCGCGCTGAGCCGTGACGACTGCATTCGTCGTGATGTGATTAAGGCGCTTATCTGCAACTTCCGTCTCGACTTTAGCGACGTGGAAGCACAGTGGGATCTGACATTCAGCGAATATTTTGCGGAAGACCTGAAGCTGATTGCACCGCTGGCGAAAGACGGGCTGGTGGATGTGTCAGAAAACGCGATTGAGGTCACGCCGAAAGGGCGTCTGTTGATCCGTAATATCTGCATGTGCTTTGACGCGTATCTGCGCCAGAAGGCGCGTATGCAGCAGTTTTCACGGGTGATTTAAGGCGCAAAGCCGGGTAAGGCGAAGCCGCTACCCGGCTTTTACATTTCAACCTGCTAGCTAAACAGCCCAACCAGCGCCGCACATAATACCGCCGCAACGGCAGTTTGTGGCGTGTGGCTTTCAGCTGCTCCGCTCGACAGTAAAGTCACTAATGATTCCAGCATGATGGTTCCCCCCAATTTCCGGGCACGATCATACAAAACTCATCGGAACAGTAAAGCGCAAAATAACGGCAATTTGCGCTCAATTAATAACCTTTACACAGCGGCGTACGTTCACTCCATTCCCAGCTCTTTCAGCTTGCGCGTCAGGGTATTACGACCCCATCCCAGCAGGCGCGCGGCTTCCTGCTTATGGCCCTGCGTATGACGAAGCGCGGTGGTCAACAGCGTACGCTCCATCTCTGGCTGAGCCTCAGACAGCAGGTTTTGATGACCGGAACGCAGCGCGCGGTCGGCCCACTGCGCCAGCAGCGTTGCCCAGCTGTCTGGCAGCGCGTGCCCGGTGCTGCTTTCGGGCGCGGTGGCTTCAAACAGTTCGGCAGGGAGATCCTGAATCAACACTTCCTGGCCGGCGGCCATCACGGTCAGCCAGCGGCAGGTGTTTTCCAGCTGGCGTACGTTGCCCGGCCACGCCAGACGGGTGAGGGCGGCATCGGTTTCCGGGTGAAGCTGCTTGGCTTCCACGCCCAGCTCGCGGGCCGCCACCTGCAGGAAATGACGCGCCAGGCGCGGGATATCTTCCCGACGCTCGCGCAGCGGCGGCAGGTGGACGCGGATCACGTTCAGGCGATGGAATAAATCCTCACGGAATTTGCCCTCCTGCACGCGCAGCTCCAGGTTCTGGTGCGTCGCGGCGATAATACGCACGTCCACCTTCACCGGCGCATAGCCGCCCACGCGGTAAAACTGCCCGTCGGCCAGCACGCGCAGCAGGCGAGTTTGAACGTCCAGCGGCATATCGCCGATCTCGTCCAGGAACAGCGTGCCGCCGTCAGCCTGCTCAAAGCGCCCCTGGCGAATGGTATTCGCGCCGGTAAACGCCCCTTTTTCGTGGCCGAACAGCTCGGACTCAATCAAATCCTTCGGGATCGCCGCCATATTGAGGGCGATAAACGGCGCTTTTGCCCGCGGGCTGTGGCGATGTAACGCATGCGCCACCAGCTCTTTACCTGTACCCGATTCCCCGTTAATCAACACGCTGATGGACGAGCGGGACAGACGGCCAATAATGCGAAACACGTCCTGCATCGCCGGCGCTTCCCCGATGATGTCAGTGGTTGGCCCAAAATCGGGCGCGTGGCGCGGCTGTTGTTGCTCCTGGTAGTGGCTAATCGCGCGCTCAACCAGCGCCACCGCTTCGTCGATATCGAACGGTTTGGGCAGATAATCGAATGCCCCTTGCTGATAGGCGCTCACCGCGGCATCCAGGTCGGAATGAGCCGTCATTATGATGACCGGAAGCATAGGATGGCGCTGTTTGATCTGCTTTAACAGCGCCAGCCCGTCCATGCCCGGCATGCGAATATCCGACAGCAGAACGTCCGGCGTTTTGGTGGTGAGTGCGTCGAGCACCTCGCTGCCGCTCTCAAACGTCGTGCAGCTTAAACCTGCCCCTGTGAGCGCGCGTTCAAGCACCCAACGGATGGAGCTATCGTCATCGACTACCCAGACTATCCCTCGTTGCATAAACGTCACCTTTATTTTTTAATCGGCAGGAAAACCGAAAACTCGGTATGTCCCGGCCAACTGGTAAATTCAATTTTTCCGGAGTGCTGATCGATCAAGCTGCGGGCGATAGATAAGCCCAGTCCCGTACCGCCTTCGCGCCCGCTTACCATTGGGTAGAACAGGGTGTCCTGCAGATGAGAAGGAATGCCAGGCCCGTTATCCTCAACGTCGATGCGTGCCGCCAGACGATAGCGCACGCCGTGCAGCGTAAGCTGGAAGGCGGTGCGGGTGCGTAAAATAATCTCGCCGCCTTCCGGCCCCAGCGCCTGCAGGGCATTGCGCACAATATTCAGCAGAACCTGCTCAATCTGGTCCGGGTCATGCGCCAGTTCCGGCAGGCTTGGGTCGTAATCACGCACCAGCGTGACGTTCTCCGGCAGCTCCATGGAGACGAGCTTCACCACCCGTTCAGCGACTTTATGAATGCTTTCTGAAACGTGCATACCCGGCTGCTGCGGCCCGAGCAGGCGATCGACCAGGTTACGCAGGCGGTCCGCCTGCTCAATGATGACGTTGGTGTACTCCGCCAGCGCAGGGTCGGGCAGGGCCTTGGTCAGAAGCTGCGCCGCGCCGCGTAACCCACCCAGCGGGTTTTTGATTTCATGCGCGAGACCGCGCACCAGGTCACGGGCGGCAATTTGCTGCGCGTGCTGAAGCTGCTCCTGGCTCAGGCGACGCTGATTATCCATCGGCGCCATTTCCAGCAGGATCAGTCCTTCCGGCAAACGTTGCGCGGTAAGGGAAAGAATATGTGAGCGCCCGTCGATCACCAGCGTGACTTCGTTATCGGTGAACCCCTGACCGGCCTGCAAACTTTCCTGCATCAGGCCAATATTCAGCGAGAAATAGCTCAACAATTCAGGAAGCGGGGTGCCAAACAGTTTGCGTGAACTCTGGGCGAGCAGCTGTTGAGCCGCCGGGTTGGCATAGTGGACGGCCAGCTCGTCGTCGACCAGCAGGATGCTGTTAATCAAAGAATTGAGGATCTGCCCAGCATCGGGCAGCGTGCCAGTTGCCATTCAGCAGTCTCCTGGAGTCGTTGCACTGTTTTAGTGCAGTATAGCGGTTTCGGCGTAAAAAGCGCGAGAGATCAGGTTGTTGGTGGAGAAAAAAGCCCATCCGGAGATGGGCTAAAAGTTTCCACGGCAACTACCCCCGGCGCTTTTGACGCCGGGTAAAACAACTAAATTAAACGCTGTAGTACAGTTCGAACTCAACCGGATGCGGAGTCATACGCACGCGGTCGTTCTCTTCAGTACGCAGGGCGATGTAAGCATCGATAGCGTCGTCAGTGAATACGCCACCCGCAGTCAGGAACTCGCGGTCTGCATCCAGCGCCTGCAGGGCTTCTTCCAGAGAGCCAGCAACCTGTGGGATCTCTTTCGCTTCTTCTGGCGGCAGGTCGTACAGGTTTTTGTCCATCGCTTCGCCTGGGTGGATCTTGTTCTTGATACCGTCCAGACCGGCCATCAGCAGCGCAGCGAAGCACAGGTATGGGTTAGCCGCTGGGTCCGGGAAGCGCACTTCGATACGACGCGCTTTTGGCGACGCCACCACCGGGATACGGATGGAAGCAGAACGGTTACGCGCAGAGTAGGCCAGCATAACTGGCGCTTCGTAGCCCGGGACCAGACGCTTGTAGGAGTTAGTGGTTGGGTTCGCCAGGGCGTTGATCGCTTTAGCGTGTTTGATAACACCACCGATGTAATACAGCGCCTGCTCGGACAGACCGGCATATTTGTCGCCAGAGAACAGGTTGGTACCGTTCTTGGACAGAGACATGTGGCAGTGCATACCGGAACCGTTGTCGCCAAACATTGGTTTTGGCATGAAGGTCGCGGTTTTACCGAAACGGTGCGCAACGTTGTGCACAACGTATTTGTAGATCTGAATTTCGTCCGCTTTTTTGGTCATGGTGTTGAAGCGGGTTGCCACTTCGTTCTGACCCGCAGTCGCCACTTCGTGGTGGTGCGCTTCAACAACCAGGCCCATCTCTTCCATCACCAGACACATGGTGGAACGAATGTCCTGCGCAGAGTCGACCGGAGGAACCGGGAAGTAACCGCCTTTCACACCAGGACGGTGACCTTTGTTACCACCTTCGTATTTGGTGGAAGAGTTCCATGCGCCTTCGATGTCGTCGATAGCCACGTGGGAGCCAGAAATAGAGGCACCGAAGCGGATGTCGTCGAACAGGAAGAACTCTGGCTCTGGCCCGAACAGAACGGTGTCCGCGATGCCGGTAGAACGCAGGTACTCTTCAGCGCGTTTTGCGATAGAACGTGGGTCGCGGTCGTAGCCCTGCAGCGTGCCGGGCTCGAGGATGTCGCAGCGGATGATCAGGGTTGGTTCTTCGAAGAACGGATCAATGACCGCAGTGGTTGCGTCTGGCATCAGAACCATGTCGGATTCGTTAATGCCTTTCCAGCCACCAATGGAGGAGCCGTCAAACATTTTGCCTTCTTCAAAGAATTCGGCGTTCACCTGATGAGCAGGGATTGTGACGTGCTGTTCTTTACCTTTGGTATCGGTGAAGCGCAGATCAACAAACTTCACTTCATGTTCGTTCAGCATCGTCAAAACGTGTTCAGCGGACATACTTAACTCTCCAGATTGGTCATTGTCGTCGTGGTAACGAGGTCTTCAATTTCTGTTGGTACTGGCTGTTGCCATGTATTTTTTATAAAGCGAAATCTGTGCCAACTTTTAAAACACCCCAAAAAGGCGTTATCATGCGCACCATAGTGCAAAAGGGCTGCACCATGATGGATTTGTTGCACCAGTATAGTGCTTCAATGTGAACATTAAGCACCATATTGGTGCAATTTACGTTAAAGTGCCCTTTTACCGCTCCGTGAAAGCGATCACAAAGCATCTCTGCAATACTTGTTTGCGGGGGATGTTTGTGATCCTGTTTTGTAGTGCGATTAATCCGTGTACAATAACGCGCTATTTCTAAATGCCTGAGGCAAAGTTGTGATCGAAAATTTGCGTAACATCGCCATCATCGCGCACGTTGACCATGGTAAAACTACCCTGGTTGATAAGCTGCTGCAGCAATCCGGTACGTTTGATGCGCGTGCCGAAACCCAAGAACGCGTGATGGACTCCAACGATTTGGAGAAAGAGCGTGGGATTACCATCCTCGCGAAAAACACCGCGATTAAATGGAATGACTACCGTATCAACATCGTTGATACCCCAGGGCACGCCGACTTCGGTGGTGAAGTTGAACGTGTAATGTCCATGGTAGACTCCGTTCTGCTGGTCGTTGACGCAATGGATGGCCCAATGCCACAGACGCGCTTCGTGACCAAAAAAGCTTTTGCCCATGGTCTGAAGCCAATCGTTGTTATCAACAAAGTTGACCGCCCTGGCGCGCGTCCTGACTGGGTTGTTGACCAGGTCTTCGACCTGTTCGTTAACCTCGACGCGACCGACGAGCAGCTGGACTTCCCTATCGTTTACGCCTCTGCGTTGAACGGTATCGCAGGTCTGGACCACGAAGACATGGCTGAAGACATGACCCCGCTGTATCAGGCGATTGTTGACCGTGTGCCTGCGCCAAACGTTGACCTGGAAGGCACCCTGCAGATGCAGATCTCCCAGCTCGACTACAACAACTACGTTGGCGTAATCGGCATTGGCCGTATCAAGCGCGGCAAAGTGAAGCCTAACCAGCAGGTCACTATCATCGATAGCGAAGGCAAAACCCGTAACGGTAAAGTCGGTAAAGTCCTGACTCACCTGGGTCTTGAGCGTATCGAGAGCGACATCGCTGAAGCGGGCGACATCATCGCGATCACCGGTCTGGGTGAGCTGAACATCTCCGACACCATCTGCGATCCGCAGAACGTCGAAGCGCTGCCAGCCCTGTCCGTTGATGAACCAACCGTATCCATGTTCTTCAACGTCAACACCTCTCCGTTCTGTGGTAAAGAAGGTAAGTTCGTTACCTCTCGTCAGATCCTTGACCGTCTGAACAAAGAGCTGGTGCACAACGTTGCGCTGCGCGTTGAAGAAACCGAAGACGCTGATGCATTCCGCGTTTCCGGTCGTGGTGAGCTGCACCTGTCTGTTCTGATCGAAAACATGCGTCGTGAAGGTTTCGAGATGGCGGTTTCCCGTCCGAAAGTAATCTTCCGCGAAATCGATGGCCGTAAACAAGAGCCGTTCGAAAACGTAACGCTGGACGTAGAAGAGCAGCACCAGGGTTCTGTGATGCAGGCGCTGGGCGAGCGTAAAGGCGACCTGAAAAACATGAATCCAGACGGCAAAGGCCGCGTACGTCTCGACTACGTGATCCCAAGCCGTGGCCTGATCGGCTTCCGTTCTGAGTTCATGACCATGACCTCCGGTACCGGCCTGCTGTACTCCACCTTCAGCCACTACGACGACGTTCGTCCGGGCGAAGTGGGCCAGCGTAACAACGGCGTACTGATCTCCAACGGTCAGGGTAAAGCGGTTGCGTTTGCGCTGTTCGGTCTGCAGGATCGCGGTAAGCTGTTCCTGGGTCACGGTGCTGAAGTTTACGAAGGCCAGATCATCGGTATTCACAGCCGTTCTAACGACCTGACGGTAAACTGCCTGACCGGTAAGAAGCTGACCAACATGCGTGCGTCCGGTACTGACGAAGCAACGGTTCTGGTTCCACCGATCAAGATGACCCTGGAGCAAGCTCTGGAGTTCATTGATGATGACGAACTGGTAGAAGTGACTCCACAGTCAATTCGTATCCGTAAACGTCACCTGACCGAGAACGATCGTAAACGTGCTATGCGCGGTGCGAAAGAAGACTAATACGGTCAATCCGTAGTAAAAAAAGCCGCTGAGAAATCAGCGGCTTTTTTATTAGAACGAATAACGTAACCCCAGGCGGATCCTGTACTGCTCGCGGTTGTAATCATTCCATCTGTCCAGCCACTGCAGCTCAAGATACGGCAGCCAGTTTCTGTCGATCTTATAGCTGAACTTGTTGGTAATTTCCCAGTGATGGTCTTTGCCATTTTTGCTGTGGTAATCATTTATCCGCTGGAAAAAATGCGGCTCAAAGGTGTAGAAAAACGCATCCGTCACCTTGAAATTCCAGTAGTTGGCAAATTCGTGCGTGTCGTTCTTATCCATCTGCCCGTTATAGTCCGGCGTATCGTAATTGTTATGGTTATAGCGATAGCGGAACGTCAGATTAAACCCGTCCGTGAATTTATAGTTGGTATCTAAATAAACCGCGCCACCCGAACCGGCGCTGCTGTCGTTGATCAACCCGCCCGGCTGGAAGGTGAGTTTGTCGGTCGGTTTAAAGAGCGGATACCACCCCTCTATTTCGTTATAGCTGTGCTTGAGCTCATCCCACCTCCCCACGTTGTAGGCGTTGGTGAACATCAACCCCGCGCCCATATCGAAGTTATAGCCAGCACGCAGGATCACTTCGTGCAGCTCAGAGGCCGTATTGTAGGCTTCACGGGTTTCGACATAGGCCCCGGCGAATACCGGGCAGGACACAGACGACACGATCAGTACAGTGATGATTCTTTTCATAATTTGTCCATGTATCAGGTACAGAAAGGCCTCCCTCCTGATGAACAGGAAGGAAATACGGGCCGAATTTATTGTTATAAAGTGACTGCTGACGCTTTATTGTTGGGTGTTATCTCAGGGGTATTCGCTGACTGTTTTTTCCGTTTTCCAATCTCCTCGATAATAAAGGCGAAGCGCGCTTCGTTGAGTTTATAAAACAGCCCCATGGTCACGGCGGCGACGATTGCCAGGGCGCACGGCCAGAGGAAAATAAGCTGACGCAAACCCAGCAGCGTGCCCGCGCTCTGCACGGCATGAGGAACGTAACCGATCTGGGTCAGCATGATGCCGGGCAGGAAGCCGGCGAGAGCGGCGGAGATTTTGCGCGAGAAGGTGTAGCCGGTGTAAACCGATCCCTCGGCGCGAATGCCGGTTTTCCACTCGCCGTAATCAACGGTATCCGGCACCAGCGCCCAGTTCAGGCTGTTCACAAACGCGGTGCCGAAAAAGGCCATGCAGGAAAAGAGAACAAACAGCAGGGAGCTGGTTCCCCAGAAGAAGTTCAGCACGTCGCCCACCGCCCACAGCGCCAGCCCGCCCAGATAGACGGGCTTCTTGCCAAAGCGCTTCACCGCGCCGGGCACCAGAAACACGCCAATCAGAATGCAGCCCATGCTGAAAAAGCCCATCCACGACAGCAGATGCAGATCGTTCAGCACGTACTGGGTGTAATAGACCTGAATCGCCAGCTTGATGTTGAACGCGGCGAGAGTACACAGGTTGGCAATGCACAGCACCAGCAGCGGCGGATTGCGAAAAATCGCGCAGAACGATTTCAGAATGCCGGGCTTATGGTGATCGGGCGTTATCTCGACATAGCGCTCTTTCACCCCGCTGTAGCACCACCACATGCAGAACAGGCCGCCGGTGACGAACACCAGCGCAGCCACCAGATAGCCGAGGGAGGGCTGGTGGACGAACAGCGCCTGAATGGGCATAAAGCCGACGGTGCAGAGCAACAGCCCCACCGTGGCGCCGCCCTGTCGCCACGCCGCCAGCTGCGCGCGCTCGTTCGGGTTTTTGGTGATGGCAGGGACCATCGCACCGTAGGCACAGTTCATCAGGCTGTAGCAGAGCCCAAACATCATGAAGAGCACGGTGGCGAGCGCCGTTTTGACCGTCAGGCTAAAGTCGTTGGCCATAAACTGCGCCGTCGCGACCAGCGCCACCGGGACGGAGGCGTAAAGTATGAATGGCCGGAACTTCCCCCTCGGGCCAATGTTACGCCGGGAATCCAGCAGCACGCCGGTCAGCATGTCGGTGAACGCGGTAAAAAACTTCGCCACCAGGAAAATAATGCCTCCGTAGAACGCGGGCATCCCCAGTTCATCGGTGTAAAACTTCAGCAGGTACAGCGTGCCAATACAGAGCATCAGGTTCGAGCCAAAATCGCCCATCCCGTAGGCGCACTTCTCTCGCAGGCTCAATTTCAGGGTTAACGGATCAGTATTGTATGTCATGGTCGATCCTCAGAGCGCCCCGCAGGGCGCTCTATCACGTCATTTAGGCCGTACGTTTGCGCAGTTCGATCTCTTCCACGATGCGCACATACATCTTCTCGTTGAGGTTGTAGAAGCAGCCCATCGCCACGATGGTGATGACCGCCAGCAGGCTCGGGTAGATAAATATCAGCTGCCGCAGCCCTTCAACCGTCCCGGCGGACTGCACCACGTTCGGTACGTAGCCGATCTGGGTGAGCATGATCCCCGGGAAGAAGCCGGCCAGCGCCTGGGATACCTTCCTGAAGAAGGTAAAGCCGGTGTAGACCGTCCCTTCGGAGCGCACGCCGGTGCGCCACTCGCCGTATTCCACGGTATCGGACACCAGCGCCCAGTTCAGACTGTTCACGAACGCGGAGCCGAAGAACGCCAGGCAGGAAAACGCCACAAAGCTCACCGAGCCGCCGCCGAAGAAGTAGTTGAGCAGATCGCCCGCCACCCAAATTGCCAGCCCGCTGATATAGACCTTTTTCTTGCCGAAGCGCCGCACCGCGCCGGGCATCATAAAGACGCCGATAAAAATACAGCCCATGCTGAAGAAGCCCATGTACGACAGCAGGATCGGGTCGTTCAGCACGTACTGCGTGTAGTAGACCTGAATGGCGAGCTTAACGTTAAACGCGCCCAGCGTGCACAGGTTCGCGATACACAGGATAAACAGCGGACGGTTCCCGGCAATAGCGCGAAACGACTGCAGCAGCCCCGGCTTTTGCGCCGGGTTAGCAGGCTGCGTCTCGACGTAACGCTCGGTAACGCCCTTATAGCACCACCACATAAAGAACAGCCCGAACAGCGAGAAGAGGGTGGCGGCAAAGATGTAGCCAAGCTGGTCGTTACCCTCAATCAGGTTCATCACCGGGACAAAGCCCACTGTACAGAGCAGCAGGCCGAGCGTGGCGCCGCCCTGACGCCAGGCCGCCAGCGAGGCGCGCTCGTCCGGGTTTTTGGTGATGGCGGGCACCATCGCGCCGTAGGAGCAGTTCATCATGCTGAAGAACAGGCCGTACAGCATGAACAGCACCGTCGCCATCACCGTTTTGCCGGTCATCTCAAATGGCGTACCGACGAAGTTGGCAATCGCCAGTAAGGTCACCGGGAAGGCGGCATACAGCACGAACGGGCGGAATTTCCCTTTCGGGCCGATCTTGCGCCGGGAGTCGAGCATGATCCCGGTGCCCATATCGGTGAAGGCGGTAAAAAACTTCGCAATCAGGAAGATAATCCCGCCGTAGGTGCCGGGCAGCCCCAGCACGTCGGTGTAAAACTTCAGCAAATAGAGCGTGCCGATATCCAGCAGGATGTTAGAGCCGAGATCGCCCATCCCGTAGGCGAGTTTTTCTTTAAACGGCAGGCGTAGGGTTGCCGGATCGGAAGTATGTTGACTCATTATTGTTCTCCGTCTGCCCGCAGGTTTCCCTGCGGGCGAGCCTTATCAGATATCACGTAAGGTGCTAAACAGATCTGCCCATTCGCTGTGCTGGCGATAGAAGACCGGCGGCTTGCCGATCGGGGCATCAACGGTCACGTCACCGCCCTGGCAGGTTTCCCCGGTCCACGCATTGACCCAGCTGTCCTGTGGCAGATAGAGCGACCAGTCCCGGCGGCCCTCTTCATGAACCGGTGCCACCAGCAGATCGCGGCCAAACAGGTACTGGTATTTCAGCGTGTAGGCGCGCGCGTCGTCCTCGTAGTGCAGGAACAGCGGACGCATCACCGGCAGGCCGCTTTTCGCGTTCTGCGCAACCGCAGCTTTGATGTACGGCTTCAGGGTGGTGAAGACGGTGGTCATGCGCGCGAAGTGCGCGATGGTTTCCGCATCGCCGTCGAACTGCCAGTTGTCGCCAGGGCGGTTGCCCTCGTGGGTACGCATCATCGGCGTAAAGGCGCTGAAGTCGCACCAGCGCAGCAGCAGCTCCTTGCTGCGCTTCATCTCGAACAGGGTGGTATAGCCGCCGATGTCGCTGTGGTGCAGGCCGTGCCCGGTCATCGCCAGCGACAGCGCCGCAGGGATGACGGACGCCAGACCGTCGTCCAGGCTCCAGTCAACGTTCTGATCCCCCGCCCACATCATCACCGAGTGCTTCTGGCTGCCGGTGTAGCCCGCGCGCATGAAGAACAGGATCTCCCCGAGCTTGCCGGTCTCCTGGAGCGCCTCGTAGTTACATTTCGCCCACAGGGCAGGCCAGGCGTTATGCATGATCTCCGCGCTCACGCCGTTGTGCAGGAAGGTATCGGTCGGCAGATATTCCCCGAAATCGGCCATCCAGCCGCCGCAGCCCAGTTCGATCAGGTTCTTTTTAATGACCTCTTTGTACCAGCCGTAGGCTTCCGGGTTGGTCAGGTCGATAACGCCCGCGTAGAACTCGCCGAACTCAACGTGGTAGTCCTCTCCGTCGGCGTTTTTGGTCAGATAGCCGCGTTTCGCCGCCTCTTCACAGAGATCTTTATCGCTGGCCACGTACGGGTTGATATAGGAGAGGAACTGTACGCCTTCCTGCTTCCACTGCCCGATCCGCTCATCAAGCTTCGGATAGAGCGCGCTGTTCCACTTCCAGTTCCACATCACGCGTTTGCCGAAGGAGGTCATGCGGATGCCGGACCAGTCCTGCGCCCAGATGCCGTTCACCTTCACGCCGCCCTCGCGCATGGCGTCGAGCTTCTGCTGGCACACCTCGGTGCCGCCCTGGATGCCCAGCGTCACGCCGTCGTAAACCCAGTCCGGCAGCTCCGGCTGACGTCCCAGCAGGCCGGTCAGTTTTTCCAGCAGATCGACGTACGTTTCCGCACATTCGAAGCGCAGCGTGGCGTTATCTTCCCAGAACGCCAGCTCGTGGAAATCCGGGGCGCTGAAGTCAAAGTTCATGTAGCAGCTGTTATCCACGTGGCAGTAGTACTTCTGGGTGCTCACGAAGGTAGGCTGCGGGAAGAAGGTCCAGTAGTAATCGCCGCCCGCGTTCTCTTTGCAGTCGGCCTGCCAGGTGACGTAGGTCTGCTTGTTGCGGCCCACGCCCTGCTCGCTGGTCCACAGCGGGAACGGCTTGCCGCGCAGATCGAAATACGAGAACTGCTCGCCGCAGCCGTAGATATGATCTTCCGGCTGCGCCGCCAGCCGCAGCCAGATGCGGTTGTGGCCGGGAGCATCATTTTTCAGCTTCAGCTCCAGACGGCCTTCCGCATCCACGCCCACCAGCAGCGTCGCGCTTACCGCATCGCCGCGGGTAAAGCGGATGGCCCAGCCCACGCTTTGCTGCGTGACGGTCGCGTTCGTCAGGGCAATCTTTTCGTTGAGCTTGTCTTTAATGCTGAAGTTGCCGCGAAACATCTCGATATCGGCCTCGCCTGCGCCGATCCACAGGCAAGGCGCTTCTTCAGAGTGGGACAAAATCAAGCGATCCTGCCAGCGCAGGGTGAAGCCACGTTCGTTATTTTTCAGGTCAATATTGTGTAGGGTACGCATAAAAACTCCGTCTTTATTATTTGGCCTGGCTGTCCAGCAATCCGGCGGCGACGGCAGGCGCTAAGCCCGGCGCCAGCGGCAGGCGGGGGATCACCAGGCAGTGCAGCAGATGGTAAATATCCTGCTTGCCGTCCCAGACTTTGGTGGTCACTTCGTTATTGGTGTCCAGCTCCTGCCACCAGGAACCGTTTTCGTAATCCATCAGGTACTTGATGCAGTAATCCCACCACTTCTGATACCAGGCTTCGTACTGCGCCTCGCCGGTCACGGTATAGAGGGCATAGGCCGTGCCCATCGCCTCGACGATTGGCCAGCGCACGCGTTCCCGCACGATAGGCTTGCCGTCCCAGCCCACGGAGTAGACAAACCCGTCGGCGCCGTCGGGTGCCCAGGCGTCGCGGATGGTGGCGTGGAACAGGCCTTTTGCATCTTCCAGCAGCCACTCCGGCGGGGTTTCAAAGCGCGCTTCCAGCGCGGCGCGCAGATGCAGCATCAGGCGGCCCCACTCAATCCAGTGTCCCGGCGTGCCGCCGTAGGCGCGGAAGCGGTGAGCAGGGTTATCGATGTTGTAATCGCGGATCGGGTTCCAGTCGGTGTCGAAATGCTCGTTAACGCGATACTCACCTTTGCGCGCCACGTCGTGAATAATCACCGAGGCGATGCGCAGGGCGCGGTCGAGCCACTTACGGTCATGGGTTACGTCATAGACAATCAGGAAGGCTTCCACGGCGTGCATGTTGGCGTTACCGCCGCGGTAATCTTCCGTTTTGCTGAAGGCTTCATCCCAGGACTCGAGGCACATTTGCTCCTGTTCGCTCCAGAAGTAGCGCTCAATCACCTCGATGGCATCGTCCAGCAGCCTCCGCGCCTGCGGGTGTCCGGTGGTGACGGCGCTCGCTGCACCCAGCAGGACGAAGAAGTGCTGATAGCCCTGCTTGGAGGCGTCAATGACGCCCTCATCGTTTACGCAGGCGTACCAGCCGCCGTGCTGCTTGTCGCGCAGCGGACCGTTGAGGACATTAATGCCGTGTTCAACCAGAGCATACGCGCCGGGACGGCCCATGTTCGCCGCCACCGCGTATACGTGCAGCATGCGGGCGGTGATCCAAAGATGGGTGCCCATATCGCTGCGAACCTGCCCGTTATTGCCCAGCCAGCCAAAGCCGGTCGGCACGGCGGCGTTTTTGCCGAAATCAAGAATGCGGTCGGTCTCTTGTTCGAGCCAGCGGTTGTGGCTCAGGGTGTTAAACCATTTCATGTTCGGGTCCTTTCTTAACGGCGAGCCATCATTTCGTCGACAATCTCACCCAGACGCTGAAGTTTTGGTACGGAAATATCACGCAGCATCAGCTCGGTATCCGGCAGGCCAATCACCGAGGACCAGACGGCGCGACCGGCTAAAAAGCCCGATGCCCCAGCCTGCATCGCCACGCTCACGGCGCGCGGGAACAGCTTATCGTCCACGCCGGAGGAGAGGATCACCCACGGCATAGCGATGTTCTCGTTCAGCTTCTGCGAGGCCGTCAGCAGTTCCTGCTGGGTGCCCTTACCAAACAGCGGCATCTCCACCTTGTAGAGGTCGGCACCGCTGTCGCCCAGCTCTTTAGCCGCATCGATAATCGCCTGTTCGCGGTTAAATTCGGCTCCGCGACGCGGCGGACGCACCACCGGCTCGATAATGCTCAGCAGCCCGTTGTCGTGGCACAGCGTATTGAATGCTTTAACCATCTCCAGGCGCTGCTGCGGATCTTCATCGCTACGCCACAGCACCAGCAGCTTGAGCGCCTTGCCGCCGTCGCGTTTGACCACCTGCGCGTCGATGCTTTTGTCGATCACCACGCTGTCGACCGGAATACCGTTCCCCGGAATAAACTCGTCGGCCGCCACAATCATCGCGCAGCTGTTGGCTACGGCCTGCTGCTCCACAATCTGGCGATAGCAGAACTGCTGGTCGACGAGAATGGCAGAGGCGTACGGCGACAGAATCTTCGCCGCGTTGACCTTAAAATCCGTCAGGTGCTGGTCGGTTACCGGCACCGGCGCGCCTGCGGCGGCAAACATCAGGCGCATCGCTTCGCGCTGATCCACGGCCAGCATTGCAAAACCGCCGGAAGGTCGGGTGATATCTTTCAGGGTGTACATCGTCATTCCTCAGTCCTTTCGTATCAGTGTGATTTTTTCAGCCCGGCAGATGCGCGAACCTGTTCAAGAATGGCCGTCCAGTCTTCGCGCCCGCGCCCGGCGGCGCGAGCCTGGTTGTAAACTTCGCGGGACGCCGCGCCCAGCGGCATCGGAACGTGGAGCTGGTTAGCCACGTCCAGGGCGATCCCCAGATCTTTATGCGCAAGGTCGATCATGAAGGCGGGTGAAAGATCGCCTTTCAGCACCTTGTTCGGCCATGAGGTGGTGAAGTGGCCTTTACCCGCCGGCGTGCCGCTCATCACCTTCAGCGCCACGTCAAAGGAGAGGCCAAGCGCTTCACACAGCACGGCCGCCTCCGCCGAGAGGGCGTTCAGGGCGATGCTCATGAAGTTATTGATAAGCTTTACGCGGATGCCCATGCCCGGCCCGCCGGCGTTAATCAGCTCATTGCCCATCGCCATTAAGACGGGGGTGGCGCGTTCCACCTGCTGCGCGGTGCCGCCCGCCAGCAGAAGCAGCGTGCCGGCGATGGCATGGTCAGACGTGCGTCCCACGGGCACGTCCATCAGGCTGAAGCCGCGCTCAGCCATGTCGCGGATCAGCGCGTCGGTTTGCAGCGGGTGGATGGTGGACATATCAATCACCTGCGCGTCGCGGGATAACCCTTCGCACACGCCGTGCTCGCCGAACAGCACGCTGCGCACCAGGTCGCCGTTTGGCAGCATGGTGATGACGAATTCGGCATCCGTTGCGGCCTGAGCGGGCGTAGCCGCCGCCCGTGCGCCGCTCTCCACCAGCGCCTGAACCGCCTGCGGGTTCACGTCAAACACGTTAAGCTGGTGGCCTTGCTTTAACAGATTCTTCGCCATTGGCGCGCCCATCTGCCCTAAACCGATAAATGCGATTGCTGACATTCCTCTCTCCTGTCACATCGTGTCAATTTCTGCGCGTTTGTGTTGTCTGTTTTTGATCGTATTTGTAATTTATAGTCAAAAAATTGACACGGGTCACTTTTTAAACATTTGGTGAAATTAAAATGAAGGCATCAGAAATCGCAGAAGGAATCACCATGACTCGCATCGTTTGTGTCGGCATTACCGTGCTGGATCGCATCTGGTATCTCGATGATTTACCTAAGGAAGGTGGGAAATATGTCGCAAAGGACTATACGGAAGTGGGGGGCGGCCCGGCGGCCACGGCGGCGGTGGCCGCGGCAAAACTGGGTGCGGAAGTGGATTTTATTGGCCGGGTGGGGGACGACGATACCGGCAGACGGCTGCTGGCGGAGCTGGAATCCCTGGGGGTGAACACCCGCTATACACGCGTGTTTAAAGGTGCCCGCTCGTCACAATCCGCGGTGCTGGTGGACGCAGGCGGAGAACGAGTGATTGCCAACTACCCCAGCCCCGATCTGCCCGCCGAGGCAGACTGGCTGCATGAAATCGACTTCTCGCAATGGGATATCGTGTTAGCAGACGTGCGCTGGCATGACGGGGCAAAACAGGCGTTTACCCTGGCCCGTCAGCAGGGCGTTCCTACTTTGCTTGATGCTGACGTTACCCCGCAGGACATCGCGGAACTGATAGCCTTAAGCGACCACGCGGCCTTCTCCGCGCCGGGCCTGCGGCGACTAACTCAGTTGGATAAAGCAGAAGATGCCCTTAAAAAAGCACAAACGCTCACAAATGGACATGTATATGTCACTCAGGGGCGAGACGGCTGCTACTGGCTGGAAAACGGCGCCTTGTGTCATCAATCCGGCTTTGAGGTGAACGTGGTGGATACCACCGGCGCGGGCGACGTTTTCCACGGCGCGCTGGCGTTCAGCCTGGGGCAGCAATCCACCGCCGCAGACGCCGTGCGTTTTGCCAGCGCCGTCGCAGCCCTGAAATGCACAAAGCCCGGCGGGCGCGCGGGTATACCCGACTGTGATCAAACCCGCTCTTTTTTGTCACTTTTTGTATAAAATGCGGAGCGTGATGGTTTTCAGAGGACAGCCCATGAGCCTTACCGAACTGACCGGCAACCCGCGTCACGATCAGCTGCTGACGCTGATTGCCGATCGCGGCTATATGAACATTGATGAACTGGCGCAGCTGCTGGACGTGTCGACGCAAACGGTGCGCCGGGATATCCGTAAGCTCAGCGAGCAGGGGCTGATCACGCGTCATCACGGCGGCGCGGGCAGGGCATCCAGCGTGGTGAACACGGCGTTCGAACAGCGCGAAGTGTCGCTTACCGAAGAGAAGCGGGCGATTGCCGAGGCGATTGCGGACTATATTCCCGACGGCTCAACTATTTTCATCACCATCGGCACGACCGTAGAGCACGTTGCCCGGGCGCTGCTTAACCATAATCATCTGCGCATCATCACCAACAGCCTGCGGGTGGCGCATATTCTGTATAAGAACCCGCGCTTTGAAGTGATGGTGCCGGGCGGCACGCTGCGCCCGCACAACGGCGGCATTATCGGGCCTGCGGCGACGGCGTTTGTGTCTGGTTTTCGGGCGGACTATCTCGTGACCAGCGTCGGGGCGATTGAGCACGACGGCGCGATGATGGAGTTTGACGTGAATGAAGCCAGCGTGGTGAAAACCATGATGGCCCACTCTCGCCACATTTTGCTGGCGGCCGATCATACGAAATTTAACGCATCCGCCGCGGTGGAAATTGGCAACGTGGCGCAGACAACGGCTCTTTTCACCGATGAGATGCCCGGCTCGGCGCTGCAAAATCATCTGAAATCCAGTAAGGTTGAAACGGTGCTGTCCTGTACCAGCGATGATATCGCCTGAAGCAAAAAGCCGCTGATTTCTCAGCGGCTTTTTTGTTATTTGAAGCTGTATTTTATTCCCAGCATTCCCTGCGTATCGCTGTAGCCTTTATCGCCAATCTGCTGTGCCACATTGCCCCAGACGCTAAGCTGCGGGGTAATCTGCCCCTCTACGCCCGTCTTTAACTCACCAATATTGCGCGTACCGCGCATCTCATTGCTGACGTCATCCATGCGGATGCGCGTGGTCTGGGTATTGTGGATCCAGTTCGCTTCAATAAACGGCTGGAAGGTGCGTGATTTAGCGTCATCCATCGCGTTATGTCCGCTGATATAGGCCTTCACGCCGAGACGCGTCATCAGGTTGCCCTGGGTTTCGTCTTTCACCCGCGTGCCGTTACGCTCGCGATGGTCGTCAGCCTGCACGTCCATCCAAACGGCCTGCGCCTTCGGCTGGATCCAGTAGCTGTTGCGGCCGCTTTCACCCACCTTAACGCTATAGCCCGCTTCGACAGAGGCGGTTATACCGCTGGAGCGATAACGCTCGGTCGCCTGGTCCTGCCCCATCACCTTATTGTCAAACCAGTTATACAGCACCCAGCTATCAACGTAGGTGCCGCTTTTATCGGCTTCGTTTGCGTACCAGGTACCGTACAGACCTACGCTATAGCCATTCACTTCGCCACGTGAGTGGTATCCGGTCAGGCTGGAAGCGCTCCGGCTCTGGCTGTTACCGTAGCCCGCCATCAGGCCAAGATGCCAGCGGTCCAGGCCATCTGTGCTCCATTGGGCGATATCGCCACCCAACTGCAGCACGTAACGGTTGGCTGTCGTTTTTAGCTGGCCGCTGCCGTCGTTGAAACGCGCATGCCCGCCGACGTTACGCATCCAAAGGCTCGTCACTTTTTGCTCGCCGGTGAGCATGTCGGTGTACTGCGTTTCACCCAGACGATCGTGCAGGCGGGTCATAAACAGCGTATTTGCCGCATAGCTGTTTGCCTGATAGCTGCCAAATTCTGGGCGATACTGATGCTCGCTTTTCGGCGGCGCAGGTGGCGGTACCGGTTCTTGCGGCGGAATCACCGGGTCGACGGGCGGATCTACCGGGACGACAGGCGGGTCGACAGGGTCAACAGGTGGATCCACCGGGTCAACAGGCGGGTCGACGGGGTCGACCGGTGGGTCTACCGGGTCAACAGGAGGATCTACCGGGTCGATCGGTGGGTCAACGGGTTCAGCCAGGCTGGTCAGAAACCAGTTCTTACCTTTCTGCACAACGTTATAGTCATAACCCCCGGCTACGATACGGCTGGCCTTCTCAAACGTTCCCTCCGAGTTGCCGCCAACGCTGACTATTTCAATCCCTTCAACGGTTTGTGCGCCTGCACCACCAATGTTGTTTACGTCAACCGCGGTACGACCGGATGTGTTTCCTTCAACAATCAGCCTGTCAGTTTCAGAGGTATCGTCAGACAGCACGGTATTGAAAACCAGCTTGCCGCCGTTGCCTGTGTAATCCTCGTTGATGGTCAGGGTTTGCCAGGCCGCGTCCTCAGCATGCTGGAAATTTATCGTGCCGCCCGCGTTCAGGGTCAGGCTGGTCAGCGTTGAGCTGTCGCGCATATTCCAGACGGCATCATTCATCGTAAGCGCGAGAGTACCGGTCCCGGCAGCGTTGCTTTCTATGTACGATGCTCCGTTCCACAGCGAGCTGTTACCCATTGTCAGCATAATGGTACTGTTTTGTGCCGGAAGGGTACTGTTGGCCGCGACGCCACCTGCGGCGAGGATATCGCCGTTAAGGAGGAATTTTCCGCCTGCAGAGGCATCAATAATTCCGCCATTGCTGGCGTTCAGGGCATAGCTACCCTGGTCGCGCTGGCCTGCGGTGGTAATGGTTGCCCCACCGTCGAGCGTTATCACGCCGCGTGACCAGGCATACATCCCGTGCGGTGCCTGGGCGGAGCTGCTGGTTTTCTCGCTGCTGTTGACCGCAATGGTGACGTTATCTCCCACATTTACCGCTGCTGTGTAAGCGTAGATGCCATGCGCGCTGGCACCGTTGGTGGTGATGGTCGCGCCTTCATCAAGGGTGATGGTTGACGAGCCGGTAGAGTACACGCCGGAGGCACTGGCTGCGTCGGTGGTAATGGTCGCTTTTTTTCCCAGCTCGATTCTGGAGGCAGAACCCGCATACAGGCCGTAGGCCGAAGTGCCAAACGTTTCGATGGTGGCCTCATCCCCCAGACGGACGGATGAGCCGCTCTGGTTGGTACGAATCCCCTCGGCGTAGGTACCCCGCGTCACAATATGCGCACGATCGCCGACGACAATGTTATTTTTGGCCTTCGAGGCATCATTCAGTGCATAGGCGCTAATACCGCGACCGGTACTGCCAGTGGTTTCGATATAGAGATCGTCACCCACATAAATATTGGCGGAGCCGAGAGAACCCTGGCTGAAGGAGCTGTACCCGGCATTGATGCCATCGCCGCTTTGGCCATTAACGTAAATGTGGGTGCGGTCGCCGGTAATGATAAACACCGGGTTATTCGGCGTGTTCATACCGTGGGTACGAATACCGTCGACATCTTTACCGTTATTGGCAGCCACTTTTGACTGGGTACGAATAGTCAGGTCGTCACCAAATATCACCCCCGGGCTGCCGGACGTGGAGTTCTGAATAACGGTCAAGGAGTGCTCAAAGGCTTCCGCCCCCGGCCCTTCGAGAGTGATCCCATCCCCGTAGACTGGAATATTGCCCGGGCTGTACTGGTAGACATAGTTAGGATTGCTGGTATTTTTGCTAAAGTTCGCGTTTGCCGTTGCAGGAATCAGCGCCTGTATTTCCGCAGGCAAATCCGTTACTGCTCCGGTGGCTGGTAAATTAGCAAAATCGATAACTGCAGCATTCGCGGTAAATAGCGCTGACGATAGTGCCAGCGAAATCGCAACGGCGACAGGTGAATGTTTCAATAAATATGGCATAACTGCCCCCTTTCTTTCAGGCGTAAAACATCCTCCACACCATTAAATGTGGGTATGTTAAGAAGTTGAAATTACAAAATAGAAACGAGTATTTTATGAATGCTGGTACCTAACTTCCTCTCTAATCGTATTTTATGAACGTAAATTTTTTTCACATCAACGCTGGTTGTTTTTATTATCTCCCGGAGGCACACCCCTGAAATAAGTCTGTTAAGTAAAGTGAATTCAACAGTGTTCAGGGTATTACCACGCCTGCTGCTCACTCGCCTGCCGGAAAAAAGATGGTTAATTTTTTCCTGCAATATAGCGTCATCGTCATCTGAATAAATAATTCCTTTTATTTCACTGTGGTGAGCGAAAAAGTAGTGAGCCAACGCCTCCAGTTTACGGTCCGCGATAAGCACGATGTGCATGTTGGTCATTGCCAGATGTTCAATCCATTGCGGATCGACAAGCAGGCGCAGGTTATACATCGCAAAATCTACAAAAATAAATCCGCGTAATAAATGATTCTTGTTCCCAGACAATATTTTATTTTCTACTGCAAGTTGCAGGAAATGATTTCCCACCGGCCAAACTGCGAAGGAGGCGCTGCCACAGTATTGTGAGCGCACCGTGTTATCCGGAAATAACTGACAGGACAATTCGCAGCTTATACAGCGGACAACCTTTCGCGACGATGTTATCATCCAGTCCACTCCTGTCTTATTTTCATTATCAATATTTCACTGCCTTTCAAATGTGTCAATCTTGAAACATATCCAGCGTTTCTGTCGTATTTATGAGAAATAATGCCAGAGAAAATAAATTCCTGGCTGTCTCTATTATTGCAGGCCGCAGACATAGCGACAGAACATTGATTGCCAGACCTTACCCAGGAATATTCATCAATCCATTAAGATTATTCGGCAAAAACAACCCCGGAAGGAAATTGACGAAATAGCACTAATAGCTAAAGATTCGTCACCTCGATCTGCCTGAACGTCAGTCTTTTCTCAACGTGTGGCTCAATATAATTATTTGACCTGGTGAAGTGTAATGAAATCTCATTATGTCCTTTTAGCTGAGGCTCACCTAAGAAAACTGACTTGTAATCAATTGAAAAATAATGCGATGTTTCTAATCTTAGGTACGGGTGTGTCGCGCTCTAATCCTTCTGACCTATACTGTTGTTAAATATACGTATGTTTTTTGGGTTTGTGGGGTTAAATATTGTTATTGCAGAGGAAAGTAAAATTGTATCTTATTAACAAGCTGGTCGAGTATGACCCGGAAAACAAAACCCTGGCGAATCATATTACCGGGCGCACGATACATTTGCAGCTTCCTGCCAATCTCTGCTTTCTTTATCTCGTTACCCATCCTGGCGAAATAATTTCGCAAAATCAGTTAATGGTGGTGGGATGGGGTGAGCGTAATGATGTCACCACACCGAATACCTTTTACCAGGCCATTTTGACATTGCGCAATGCGCTGGCTGAAGTGGGGTTACCGCGCGATACGGTAAAAACGATTTCGCGTCGCGGGCTGACGCTTTCCGAAGCCACCCAGGTTGAAGTATTTACCCCAACCGCTGAGCCGGTAATTGCCAGTGAAGACGCGGCAATAGCCGAGGGCACCGCGATGAAGAAGCCGGCGTGGTTAATAATAGCCACCGCTACGCTTTTTCTGATCGCGCTTATTAACGGGGTCATATTATATAAACATCACCAAAACATGCCGTTTAGTCACTACATTCCACTTTCAATGGGCAGCACGACCAACGCCTGCCAACTCTTTTATGCACCTAATGAACATATGCAGGACCATTACCTTCGCTTGTTAAAAAATTACCCCAGCCTGTGTGCCGGAAACCGATACGTTTTTCTCATCGGCTATAGTAAAACGGAGCGAATCGCGGCGTTTGTCTGTAATAACGATGCGCGACATGACGCGGCAGCGTTATGTACCACGCATTATTTTTGGGCGCATGAGCAATGATGACACTCGGGAATCGTATTATTTTGCTGGCGGCGTTGCTGGGGGCTGCTATTACCAGCGGCTGGTTAGCGTATTCGCATTTTTCGAGTGCGCCGATACGCTGTACAGGTGATGTGGAGTGGACGATTGGTAAAAACCGATTTGTAGGTACGGTTTCATGGCGAATGCAGCATCGGGAAGGGACCGCTGTCATTAACGGTAAACTGTTTGGTCACGTGGTTTCTGAAGTCAACCGCACCATCTATTTCCACTACAGCGATCACCAGAACGCGCGCGTATTAAATAACGATCGTATTGTTAAAACCTTCGCCGATAGTGCGGATGAGGCTGATATCAATGCAACGCTACCGGGTTTTTATCGCACGCCGGGAAGAGATCTGAGCCTGATGATTGATGAGTACCGTGGAGCGTGGCTTTTTGCCGCGTCAAACGTCCCTTCGCTGTACTGCCGTAAAAACGCGCCGTAAAAATCAATCGCACACCTTAGACGGCACGCATAGTCAAATCTCGTGATTCCCGCTACAGTTATCTCTCCACGGCGAAAGGAGATAAACATGCTTTATATCTTTGACTTAGGAAACGTAATCGTCGATATCGATTTTAACCGGGTGCTGGGTGCCTGGAGCGACTTTAGCCGTGTGCCGCTGGCGACGTTAAAGCAGGATTTCGCGATGGGTGAGACCTTCCATCAGCATGAACGCGGCGAGATTAGCGATGAAGAGTTTGCTGAACGCTTCTGCCAGGAGATGGGGCTTTCGTTAAGCTATGAACAATTTTCTCACGGCTGGCAGGCGGTATTTGTCGCGATCCGTCCGGAAGTGATCGACATTATGCACAAATTGCGCGAGCAGGGGCACCGGGTGGTCGTGCTGTCTAACACCAACCGTCTGCACACGACCTTCTGGCCAGAGGAATACCCCGAAGTTAAGGCGGCGGCAGATAAGATCTATCTTTCGCAAGAGATGGGTATGCGTAAGCCGGAAGCGCGAATTTATCAGGCTGTTTTGCAGGCAGAGGGATTCACCGCGGCCGATGCGGTCTTTTTCGATGACAACGCCGATAATATAGAGGGAGCTAACCAGTTGGGTATCACGTCAATTCTGGTGACCGGAAAAGAGACGATACCAAACTACTTTGCGAAGCAGTTATGCTAAAAACCGTTCATCAAAAAGCCACGCATCATACTCGCCCGCTGAGGGCCTGGCTGAAGTTGCTCTGGCACCGCATTGATGAGGACAACATGACCACGCTGGCGGGTAACCTCGCCTACGTGTCGTTGCTCTCATTAGTGCCGCTGGTGGCGGTTATCTTTGCGCTCTTTTCCGCTTTCCCGATGTTCGCGGACGTTAGCCTGCAGCTTCGCCATTTCGTCTTCGCGAACTTCATCCCGGCCACCGGGGATGTTATCCAGAACTACATCGAGCAGTTTGTTGCCAACTCCAGCAAGATGACGGCGGTGGGGGCGTGCGGCCTTATCGTCACCGCGCTGCTGCTGATGTACTCTATCGACAGCGCGCTTAACACCATCTGGCGAAGCAAAAAAATCCGTCCTAAGGTCTATTCCTTTGCCGTCTACTGGATGATTTTAACGCTGGGGCCGTTGCTGGCTGGGGCGAGCCTGGCAATCAGTTCGTATCTTCTCTCCTTGCGCTGGGCGAGTGATTTAAACAGCGTGATTGATAACGTGCTGCGTATTTTTCCGCTGATCCTGTCCTGGCTCTCGTTCTGGCTGCTCTATAGCGTTGTACCGACCACGCGCGTGCCTAACCGTGATGCGGTAGTTGGGGCGCTGGTGGCGGCAGTGCTTTTTGAACTAGGTAAAAAAGGGTTTGCCCTTTACATCACCATGTTCCCGTCTTATCAGCTGATTTACGGCGTGCTGGCGGTGATCCCCATTTTGTTTGTCTGGGTTTACTGGACCTGGTGTATCGTCTTGCTTGGTGCCGAAATAACTGTCACTCTCGGCGTATACCGCGAACTTAAAAAAGCAGCAGAAGCTGAAAAACAATTAGAAGCAGACCAACCATGATTGCATTGATACAGCGCGTAACCCGTGCCAGCGTCACCGTGGAGGGAGAGGTGACGGGTGAAATTGGCCCAGGACTTTTGGTGTTGTTAGGTGTCGAAAAGGATGATGACGAACAAAAAGCGAACCGCTTATGCGAGCGCGTGCTGGGCTACCGCATATTCAGCGATGCGGAAGGCAAGATGAATCTGAACGTCCAGCAGGCGGGCGGCAGCGTGCTGGTGGTTTCCCAGTTTACGCTGGCAGCGGATACCGAGCGCGGCATGCGCCCGAGTTTCTCTAAAGGCGCCGCGCCGGATCGTGCAGAAGCACTTTACGAATACTTTGTTGAGCGTTGTCGCCAACAGGAAATGAATACGCAAACCGGACGATTCGCTGCAGATATGCAGGTCTCGCTGGTGAACGATGGCCCCGTCACATTCTGGCTCCAGGTATGAGCCAACTGGCGGCGTGGCCGCGGGTAACAAGAGAGAGTACAGCTATGTATCACCTTCGAGTACCGCAAACGGAAGAAGAGTTAGAAGCGTATTACCAGTTCCGCTGGGAAATGCTGCGCAAGCCACTGCATCAGCCAAAAGGATCTGAACGCGACGCCTGGGATGCGATGGCCCATCATCAGATGGTGATGGACGAAGAGGGCAACCTCGTCGCCGTCGGGCGACTGTATATCAACGCTGATAACGAAGCGTCGATTCGTTTTATGGCGGTTCACCCTTCCGTGCAGGATAAAGGGCTGGGGACGCTAATGGCGATGACGCTGGAGTCCGTCGCCCGTCAGGAAGGCGTTAAGCGCGTCACCTGTAGCGCCCGGGAAGATGCCGTGGAGTTTTTTGCCAAACTCGGTTTTGTTAACCAGGGTGAAATCACCGCTCCGCAAACCACGCCGATTCGCCACTTTTTGATGATCAAACCCATCGCCACGCTGGACGATATTCTTCATCGCGCGGACTGGTGCGGGCAGCTGCAGCAGGCCTGGTATGAACACATCCCTCTGAGTGAAAAGATGGGCGTGCGCATTCAGCAGTACACCGGGCAAAAATTCATTACCACCATGCCGGAAACCGGCAATCAGAACCCTCACCACACCCTGTTTGCCGGCAGCCTGTTTTCCCTGGCGACGCTCACCGGCTGGGGGCTGATCTGGCTGATGCTGCGCGAGCGTCATCTCGGCGGCACTATTATTCTTGCCGATGCCCATATTCGTTACAGCGCGCCGATCAGCGGCAAGCCGAGCGCGGTGGCCGACCTGGGCGCTTTGGGCGGCGATCTCGACCGCCTGGCTCGCGGACGTAAAGCACGTGTGCAGATGCAGGTTGAGCTGTTTGGCGATGATACGCCAGGCGCTGTGTTTGAAGGCACCTATATCGTTCTTCCTGCGAAGCCGTATGGCGCGTATGAAGAGGGGGGGAACGAGGAAGAATAACGGTCTTCTGGAAAGCGGCTCGCAAATACACATCGTAGCAGGACGTATCCTTCGCTTTATTCGGCGTATCCCATTAACGTAATCAGCAAGGGGTACGTCATTGACGTACATTAGACATTTGTTACTATAAGCCAATGGCGTATGTTTAATGCTATTCATTGAAACGGACATTTTCACAGAAGACGTCAAAACGTTACTGGATGACGACGAATATCATCGGTTCCAGATATTCCTGGCGACACAACCGGAGTACGGCGATGTTATCCAGAATACGGGAGGCTTGCGAAAGATTCGCTGGCTTGCTGGCGGAAAGGGAAAGCGTGGTGGAGTCAGAGTTATCTATTTTTACCGTACGTGTGAGTTTGAAATCAGACTGCTGCTCATCTATCGCAAAGGGATTAAAGATGACCTGTCTGCGGGGGAGAAAGCTATTCTGAAAAAGATGATAGAGAGGTGGTAAATGGATAAGGCGCTGTTTGAGCGATTAACCCAAAGCGTTGGGCAAATGAACGAGATTGCCGAGGGCCAACGCGAGCCGTCGCGTATCTTTCAAATCGATGCGATGAAAATAAAAGAAATTCGTCAGGCATCCGGGTTGTCGCAGAGTAAATTCGCGACCTTAATCTCTGTCAGCGTTGATACATTGCGTAACTGGGAACAAGGCAGACGCTCGCCTACAGGCCCGGCTAAAGCGCTTTTGCGCGCTATTGCTAACGATCCTCAACATGTCATCCCTGCGCTATCGCAGTAATTAGCCCGGTTGCACTGAGGCTCACCGGGCTTTTATGGAGATTACTCCCCTTCACCCGGGAACAGGAACGGGTTAATCGAGCTACGGGCAAAGCCCTCCTGCTCCATCTTCGCATCCAGAATCAGCGAGGCGAGATCGTCGGCCACCGCTTCGACTTTCGGGTCTTTTTCCTGATACAGGATCTTCAGGTAGGTTCCGCAGTCGCCGCAGCTTTCGGCTTTCACCGCCGCGTCTTCATTTTCCAGCGACCAGTAGTTGAGATCGCGAGTCTGCTCGCAGTTGCTGCACTTCACGCGCACCACGTGCCACTCGGTTTCACACAGGTTGCAGTGCAGGTAGCGCAGCCCCTGCGTGGTCCCAATCTGCACCATGCTGGAGACCGGCATTGAGCCGCACACCGGGCAGAACTGGCGCGCTTCGCCGTATTCGGCGCGGGCTTTGCCCGGGATCAGGCTCGCCATTTGCGCCCAGTAGAGCGACAGCGCGGCCCAGATAAACGGCGCTTTATCGCTGCTGACCAGCGAGAAGTCGGAGGCAAACAGAGCGCTCGCCGTCTCTTCCAGCTCCAGATCGGAGGCTTTTTCCAGGTTCTCAATGACCGCCAGCGCCGTGCCGCTCATCTCCGGCTTCAGCTCGGCAATCAGCGAATGAAGCAGCTTATGCCAGTGCTTGTCGCGTGGCAGGACGTGAATATCCAGCGGCGGCTTGCCCTGCTCGTTAGCTTCTTTGATGCGCGCGGTCAGGTCCATTTGCAGCGGGTGATCGTACAGCACCACCTCCTGCGCATGGGCGACCAGCGCGGCAAAACGCAGAAAATCGCCCAGCGGGTTGTTCTCTGCCAGCTCGCGCAGACGCTCTGCGCGGCGGTTGTAGAGGTTCTTGAGTCTGGGGAATAACAACGGCGGAATATACTCCGCCGTACGTTTCTCGCTCGACCCCAGCTCATCTTGCGGGATTATGCGAATACTCATTCAGATGACTTTTCCTGTTTCTGGCGGACTTCACGGTACCAGCGCGGGTGATGTTTCTTCGCCCACGTTTTGGTTACCCATCCTTCCACCATCGCGGTAATGGTGCCTTTCACCCAGAGGGCGGCGTAAATATGCACCATGATAACCACAATTAACGCCACTGCGGCAAATGAATGCAGCATTAGCGCAAATCGGATCACCGGGATTGAGAAAGCAGGCGCAAAGTACGGACGCCAGATGATCACGCCGCTCACCAGCAACAGGACCAGGAAGATAATCGCCGCCCAGAATACGCATTTCTGGCCGAAGTTATAACGCCCGGTATCACCTACTTCCTCGTTGACGACGATCTTACGAATATTCTTCGCCCAAAAGATATCATCCCGATTGATTAGGTTATGGTGCCAGTAGCGGAAAAACATGATGATAAACGAGGCAAACATCACCACACCCACGAACGGGTGAAGGATGCGCGCCAGCTGCGGCGTGCCCAGGATCTGCATCAGCCAGTTGAAGGAGGGGAAGAAGAACCCCAGCCCGCTTATCGCCGCCAGCATGAAGCAGAAGGCGGTGACCCAGTGGTTGATGCGTTCCGGCGCGGTGTAGCGCACGATGGTGTCACGTTTTCTCATTTGCGCACCTCGTCTTTCTCTTCATGCAGGTTGTCGTCTTCCTCTTCCGCACGGTTCGGACCGACGCCGACGTAGTGGAAGATGCTCGCTGCGAAGGTGGCAGCAAAGCCCACCGCGGCCAGTGGTTTCCAGATGCCTTTCCAGAACTTCACGGTGGCGCTGATTTCCGGGTTCTCCGGCAGGCCGTGATACAGGTTCGGCTTGTCGGCGTGGTGCAGCACGTACATCACGTGCGTACCGCCAACCCCGGCCGGATCGTACAGGCCCGCGTTGTCGTAACCACGGGTTTTCAACTCGCCCACGCGCTCTGCCGCCAGCGTTTTCATATCCTCTTTGGAGCCAAAGTGGATAGCGCCGGTTGGGCAGGTCTTCACGCATGCAGGCTCCTGGCCCACGTTAACGCGGTCAACGCACAGGGTACATTTGTAGACGCGGTTGTCTTCCGGGTTCATGCGCGGCACGTCGAACGGACAGCCCGCGATGCAGTAGCCGCAGCCAATGCACTGCTCGGACTGGAAGTCGACGATGCCGTTGGCATACTGAATGATAGCTCCTTCTGACGGACACGCCTTCAGGCAGCCCGGATCCGCGCAGTGCATACAGCCGTCTTTGCGGATAAGCCATTCCAGTTTGTCGTTCTGCTCCACTTCCGAGAAACGCATTACCGTCCAGGACTTGGCGGTCAGGTCTGCCGGATTGTCGTACACCCCGACGTTGTGACCCACTTCGTCACGGATGTCGTTCCACTCAGAGCAGGCCACCTGACAGGCTTTACAGCCGATACAGGTGGTCACGTCGATCAGCTTCGCCACTTCCTGCTGGTGGTCCCGCGCCTGAGGCGCGGGCGTGAAACCGTTAGTCGCGGAACGACGGATAATGTCTTGAGATTGATAAGCCATAAGTCGTCTCCGTTACACCTTTTCCACGTTCACGAGGAAGGCCTTAAACTCCGGCGTCTGCGTGTTCGCATCGCCGACGAACGGCGTCAGGGTGTTCGCAATGAACCCTTTCTTCGCCACGCCCTCATAGCCCCAGTGAATTGGGATGCCGATGGTATCCACCTGCTGACCGTGAACGTTCAGCGTGCGAATACGCTTGGTCACCACCGCCTTGGCCTTGATGTAGCCGCGGTTAGAGGAGACCTTCACGGTATCGCCATGGGCAATGCCGAGCTTGTTCGCCAGCTTCTCGCCGATCTCCACAAACTGTTCCGGCTGCGCGATGGCGTTAAGCAGCGCGTGCTTGGTCCAGTAGTGGAAGTGTTCGGTCAGACGGTAAGTGGTGCCCACGTACGGGAACTTGTCTTTTTTACCCAGCGCTTCAAAGTCGCCCTTGAAGATACGCGCTGCCGGGTTAGAGACCACGTTCGGGTGCAGCGGGTTGGTGCCCAGCGGCGTCTCAAACGGCTCGTAGTGTTCCGGGAACGGCCCTTCTGCCATCTTATCGATAGCAAACAGACGGCCCATCCCTTCAGGCTGCATGATAAACGGCCCAACGTCGCTGCCTGGTGCGGCAGTGCTGTAGTCCGGAATATCCACGCCGCCCCATTTCGCGCCGTCCCACTTCAGAAGCTGACGCTTCGGATCCCACGGGTTACCCTGCGGGTCAGCGGAGGCACGGTTATAGAGGATGCGGCGGTTCAGCGGCCATGCCCATGCCCAGCCCAGCGTATTGCCGAGGCCCGACGGGTCGGCGTTGTCACGGTTGGCCATCTGGTTGCCTTTCGGCGTCCAGCTACCGGCAAAGATCCAGCAGCCGCTGGAGGTGGTACCGTCATCGCGCAGGTGGGCAAAGGTGCTGAGCTGATCGCCTTTTTTCGCCAGAACCGCGCCGGTGGCCGGGTCGATAACGTCCGCCAGCGCCTTACCGTTGCTCTCCATAGCCACTTCTTCCGGCGCAGGATTTTCCGGCGTCGAGTAGTTCCAGGTCATGTTCAGCACCGGCTCAGGGTTCGCGCCGCCTTCTGCCGCATACATCTTACGCAGGCGTAAGAAGATGCCGGCCAGGATCTCGCCGTCGTTCATGGCGATGCCCGGGGCGTCCGCGCCTTTCCAGTGCCACTGCAGCCAGCGGCCGGAGTTGACGATAGAACCGTTCTCTTCCGCGAAGCAGGTGGACGGCAGGCGGAACACTTCGGTCTGAATCTTCGACGGATCGACGTCGTTCGACTCACCGTGGTTCTGCCAGAAGGTCGAGGTCTCGGTGTTGAGCGGGTCAATCGTCACCAGGAACTTCAGCTTCGAGAGGGATTCAACAACCTTGTTCTTGTTCGGGAACGACGCCACCGGGTTAAAGCCCTGGCAGATATAGCCGTTGACCTGGCCCTGGTGCATCATTTCGAAGTACTGGAGAACGTCGTAACCTTTGTCCCACTTCGGCAGCCAGTCAAAGCCCCAGCTGTTTTCCGCCGTCGCTTTGTCGCCGTAGAAAGCTTTCATCAGCGAGACGAAGAACTTCGGATAGTTGCCCCAGTAGTTTACCTGGCCTTCGAGCAGCGGTTTTGGCGTGCTGGCCGTCAGGTAGGTCTGCAGATCAGTCTGTTTCTCGCTTGGCAGGTTCATGTAACCCGTCAGGCTCTGAGACAGCAGGCCGAGGTCGGTCAGACCCTGGATGTTAGAGTGACCGCGCAGGGCGTTCACGCCGCCGCCTGCCATCCCCATGTTGCCGAGCAGCAGCTGCACCATTGCCATGGTACGGATGTTCTGGGCGCCGATGGAGTGCTGCGTCCAGCCGAGTGCATACAGGAACGACGCGGTTTTGTCCTTCGCGCTGGTCTCCGCGATCAGCTCGCAGACCTTCAGGAAGTCCGCCTTCGGCGTGCCGCAGATGTTCTCGACAACGTCCGGCGTGTAGCGGGAAACGTGCTCTTTCAGCAGGTTCCATACGCAGCGCGGGTGTTGCAGGGTGGTGTCGCGCTTCGCAAAGCCGTTTTCGTCCAGCTCGTAGTTCCAGCTGGTTTTGTCGTACTTGCGTTTTTCCGCGTCATAACCGCTGAATAGGCCATCTTCGAAGTGGTAATCCTCACGCACGATCAGGCTGGCGTTGGTATAGGCTTCGGTGTACTCGCGGTTATATTTTTCGTTGGTCATCAGGTACAGCAGTACGCCTGACAGGAAAGTGATGTCAGTACCTGAACGAATAGGGGTGTAGAAATCCGCCACTGACGCAGTACGCGTAAAGCGGGGATCGATCACAATCAGTTTCGCACCGTTGTGGATTTTGGCTTCCATCGCCCAGCGGAACCCGACAGGGTGCGCTTCAGCGGCGTTACCGCCCATCACCACAATGAGGTTGGCGTTCTTGATGTCGACCCAGTGGTTGGTCATCGCACCGCGACCAAATGTTGGAGCAAGACTTGCTACCGTTGGTCCGTGTCAGACACGCGCCTGGTTGTCGACCGCGAGCATACCGAGTGCGCGCGTGAATTTCTGGGTTAAATAGCCGGTTTCGTTGCTGGAGGCAGAAGCACACAGCATCCCGGTGGAGAGCCAGCGGTTGACCGTGACGCCGTCGGCGTTCTTCTCAATAAAGTTGGCATCGCGGTCTTCTTTAATATGTTTTGCGATGCGGTCAAACGCCTCTTCCCAGCTGATTTGCTGCCATTTATCGGAGCCAGGTGCGCGATATTCCGGGAATTTCAGACGGCTTTCGGAGTGGATAAAGTCCACCAGACCGGCCCCTTTCGGGCACAGCGCGCCGCGGTTGACCGGATGGTCCGGGTCGCCTTCGATATGGAAAATAGACGCTTTGGCGTTTTTCGCACCGTCGCCGAGGCTATACATCAACAGCCCACAGCCGACGGAGCAGTACGTACAGGTGTTACGGGTTTCGCGGGTGCGCAGCAGTTTGTACTGCCGCGTTTCCGCCAGCGCTACGCCGGGCGCAAAGCCCAGTGCCGCCGCCGTGGTGCCTGCCATACCGCCAGCGCAGATCTTAAAGAACTGCCTTCTGCTGACCTGCATGGGTCACTCCTTGTTCGACATTGCTTATATATGTAGTTTTAACTTCGCGGTTGAGAATTGACCGCAAAGGAGAAAAATTTGCGTTAATCCCTCATTTCTCCGAGGGATATCATCAGAATACCACAATGTCGGTATACCTGTTCCAACGGCGTTAATACAAAGTGAACGTATTATCACTGTGTTGATTATAAAGTGTGATACTGATCACACTATAAGCTCTGCATGTTAAAGGGGTGTAGCGGGGGCCGGGTTGCACCTCTTCTTAATGAGTAGGACAATGAGTGTCGAAAAGTTGATCCATACTATGCGTAAGGCCTGCGGTTTATGCTGCAATAGCAGGCCTACTTCCGTGGTTGTTCAGGAATACCGCTGTGTCTAAACAAAACCGTGCTACCCGCTCATCGCCACTGCCTGCGGGCATTGTGGAAATGTCGGTACGCAGACCGCCCCACATTACCCATGCCACACCCGATTTTCTGGCTGAAGAAGTGCCCGTTGCCCTCGTTTACAACGGTATTTCGCACGTTGTGATGATGGCCTCACCCAAAGATCTCGAACTGTTCGCCATCGGTTTTTCCCTTTCGGAAGGCATCATTTCGCACCCGCAGGAGATCTACGGCATGGACGTGGTTCAGGCGTGTAACGGTCTTGAAGTGCAAATCGAACTCTCCAGCCGCCGCTTTATGGGGCTGAAAGAGCGCCGCCGCGCGCTGGCCGGGCGTACCGGGTGCGGTGTCTGTGGTGTTGAGCAGCTTAATGATATTGGCAAGCCCGTTGCGCCACTGCCGTTTACCCAGACCTTCAATCTGGCGCATCTCGACCGTGCGCTGGAAAATCTCAACGATGTTCAGCCCATCGGCCAACTGAGCGGCTGCACGCACGCGGCGGCGTGGGTATTGCCGTCAGGAGATATTGCTGGAGGGCATGAGGACGTGGGCCGCCACGTCGCGCTCGACAAGCTATTAGGCCGTCGTGCGGGGGAGAGCGATCTCTGGCAGCAGGGCGCGGCGCTTGTTTCCAGCCGCGCCAGCTATGAGATGGTGCAGAAGTCCGCGATGTGCGGCGTGGAAATTCTGTTTGCGGTGTCGGCGGCAACCACGCTGGCGGTGGAGGTGGCGGAGCGCTGCAATCTGACGTTGGTGGGGTTCTGCAAGCCGGGCAGGGCGACAATTTATACCCATCCGCAGCGGTTAATGGTTGATCAGTAATTTTGAACGATAAAAGCAAATCCTTCCGCTTTTAGTTGTTCAGGATGAGGGCTAGTATTTATCTCATCAAGGCACGGTGCCTTACCTAAACAACTTAATGAAAGGGTTTATATCATGAAAAGCATCAAAACTTTTGTCGCTGTAATCGCTCTGGCTACTTCTTTCGGTTCTTTCGCTGCACAGACAGTGACCGCCTCTGCTTCCACCATTGATAGCGCAGAAGCGAAAATCGCGGCTCAGGCTCAGGAAGCGGGCGCGTCATCCTACAAAATTACCCAGGCGTTCACCGGTAACCGCGTACACATGACCGCTGAACTGAACAAATAATTTCGCTATACCGTCGAAAGAGCGCCCCTGGGGCGCTTTTTTAGTTTATACCCGCCAGACGCAGCAGCGCCGTCACCACCGCCGCCGCGACGATCACCACAATTAACGGCATTTTTCGCCATGCCAGAAACACCGCGAACCCCACGCCCAGCACGCGCGCCATGCCCGCAAAATGTTCCCCTTCATAAAACGTGGTCGCCAGCGCGACGGAGAACAGCAAAACGGTAGCCGCATCGGAAAGCAGCGCCTGCGAACGTTCAGAAAGCGCCAGCCGGTTGCCCAGCTTTGCCCCCCCCAGACGCATCAGGTAGGTTCCGGCAGAAAGAATGGCGATGCCGAGAATAAAAAACGTCATGTTTCCCATTATTTTTTCCTCGCAGCGAGACCGAGTAACGAGAGCAGAACCGGTAAACCCACCGGGGCAAACGGCACGGCAGCCAGTGATAGCGCGGCACCGCTGCAGGCGCGGATAAGCGTGGTACGGTTTTTAAACGCGGGTACCACTAACGCCAGCAGGATCGCCGGAAACACCGCGTCCAGCCCGATGGTCTCCGGGTCCGGCAGCAGTTTACCGACCATGGCACCCAGCAGCGCCCCCACCGGCCAGATAATCGCCACGCCTAAACCGCACAGCCAGTAGGCCGCTTTACGCTGCTCGGGCGTTTTTTGCGACAGGCCAAACACCACGCTTTCATCGTTCATGATGTGATAGCCGAGATAGCTCAAACCCCGTTTGCCCACCAGTTCACGCACCGTCACGCCAAACGGCACATGGCGCGCGTTGACCAGCAAACCGGCGGCCGCTGCCGCCAGCGGGTTACCTCCGCTTGCCACAATACCGATAAACATAAACTCGGATGCGCCCGCCAGCACCGTGAGGGAAAGCACAAACGGCACCCACAGCGGAAAACCGTAGGCCATCGCCAGGGAGCCGTAAGACATGCCGACCACGCCTACCGCGAGGCAGACCAAAATTATCGCTTTTATCGTGTCGCCTTTCAGGCAAGAGAGGGGATTCTTCATATCATTTTAGCCATATCGAACGTATTTCCATTATAATGAACGCATCAAAATCGTTTTACAAGATGAACGAATCGTTCGTTATAGAGTGAAAGAGGCCGTTTTTATGACGCAGCCAATCAGCGTGATCGCCAAAAGCCTGGTGCGGGAACGCCTGCGAACCGGGCTGTCACTGGCGGAAATTGCCCGCCGTGCCGGGATCGCCAAATCTACGCTTTCTCAACTGGAGTCTGGCAACGGCAATCCTAGCCTGGAAACGCTCTGGTCGCTTTGCGTGGCGCTGGATATCCCGTTTGCCCGGTTACTGGAGCCGCAGCAGCCCGTCACGCAGGTGATCCGCCGCGGCGAGGGCACCAAGGTGGTTGCCGGACAGGCAAACTACGAGGCGATTTTGCTGGCGGCGTGTCCGCCGGGCGCGCGTCGTGATATCTATCTGCTGCTGACGCAGCCGGGCGCAGACCGTATTTCCCAGCCGCATCCGCCGGGGTCGGTTGAGCATATTATCGTGACCCAGGGGCGGGCGATGGTCGGCCTGATCGACGCGGCGGAAGAACTCGGCCCGGGCGATTACATTTGCTACCCTGCCGATCAGCCGCATATCTTTAAGGCGCTGGAGCCAGACACCCACGCCCTTCTGGTGGCGGAACAAAATTAACGAAGATACGGAAAATCATGTCGCTCAAAGCCATTGCTAAAGAACTGGGGCTGTCCGTCACTACCGTCAGCCGCGCCCTCAACGGGTATGACGATGTTTCTGCTGAGACGCGCGCCCGCGTGGAGGCGGAGGCCCAGCGCCGTGGTTACCGACCTAATACGTTTGCACGCCGCCTGAAGATGGGCAAAATCGATGCCGTCGGCCTCGTTTTTCCAGTGCATCCTGTTCCGCTCAATAACAGCGTTTTTATGGACATGGTCGGCGAAATTAGCCACGAACTGGCGCGACATGAGATCGACCTGCTGCTCATCGCCGACGATGATCTGGCGGATAAGCACAGCTATATGCGCATGGTGCAAAGCCGCCGCGTGGATGCGCTGATTGTGGCCCACACGCTTGATCGCGATCCGCGACTTGAACAGCTGCAGGCCGTCGGATTCCCTTTTCTGGCGCTTGGCCGCAGTCAGCTGCCGCAGCCGTACGCATGGTTCGACTTCGACAACTATGCTGGCACGTACCAGGCCACCCGCTGGCTGATTGAGAAAGGCCATCAGCGCATCGCCCTGCTGGGCGAAAGCAATAATCAGGCATTCATCACCCAGCGGCGACAGGGCTACCTGGACGCGCTGCGGGAAGCCGGGCTCTCCAGCGAATGGCTGCGCGCTATGCCCCCTTCGCGCCGCGTGGGGTATGCCACCACGAAAGAACTTCTCTCCCTGCCGCAGCCCCCCACGGCCATAATTACAGACTGCAACACCCACGGCGACGGCGCGGCGATGGCGCTGGCGGAACTGGGCCGCCTGACAGGCGAGAACGCCGTTGCGCTGGTGGTTTATGACGGACTTCCACAGGACAGCATCGTTGATGCTGACGTGGCGGCAGTTATCCAGTCCACTCGTCAGGGCGTCGGGAAACAGATTGCCGATATGGTGCGCCAGCTGATTAACGGCGACGACGTCGAACGGCTCCAGGTGCTCTGGCAGCCCGAATTCTTCCCGGGCCAGACGGCCTAAACCGCGTAAATTTCCAAACCCGATCACAGATCCGAAACGTTTTGGTTTGTATCCGAAACGTTTCGGATCAACACTCAAGACATCCCGACGACAGGAGATGTCTGATGCAAGATGCCATTTTACGACTCGAAAGCACCACGGTTGACGTGGTGATAAAAACCCAACCGTTCGCCGAAATTCTCTACTGGGGGCCGCACCTTCAGCACTTTTCGCCGCAGAATGTCGCTACGCTGGCGCGGCCGGTGGCAAATGGCAGGCTGGATGTGGACTCCCCGGTGACGCTGATGGCCGAGCTGGGGCACGGGCTGTTTGGCTCGCCCGGTATTGAGGGGCATCGCCAGGGGCTGGACGGTTCCCCGGTGTTTAAAACCACGCAGGTGCAGCAGGACGTAAACACCCTGACGATAACCGCCGAAGATGAATGCGCGGGACTGCGTCTGACCAGCGAGCTGACGCTGGAGGCCAGCGGCGTGCTGGTGGTGCGCCATGGGTTAACCAACCTGAAAGCGCTGGCGTGGCAGGTGGACCGATTCGCCGTCACGCTGCCGGTGGCCGAGCGCGCGCAGGAGGTTATGGCCTTTCACGGACGCTGGATCAGGGAATTTCAGCCGCACCGCGTCACGCTTGAACACGACAGCTTTGTGATTGAAAACCGTCGGGGTAAAACGTCCCACGAACATTTCCCGGCGCTGATCGCCGGTACGCCATCGTTCAGCGAAATGCAGGGCGACGTCTGGGGCGTGCATCTGGGCTGGAGCGGCAACCACCGCCTGCGCGCCGAAGCGAAAACCGATGGTCGCCGTTATATACAGGCCGAAGCGCTCTACCTGCCGGGTGAAATGGCGATTGAAGAGGGCGAAACGCTCTGGACGCCGCGCCTGTATGCCAGCTACTCCCCGCACGGGCTGAACGGCATGAGCCAGCAGTTCCACCGCTACCTGCGCGACAACATCATCCGCTTCCCGGAAAACAAACCGCGCCCGGTACACCTCAATACCTGGGAGGGGATCTACTTCAGCCACGACCCGGAGTACATCATGCGCATGGCCGATGAGGCCGCCGCGCTGGGCGTGGAGCGCTTTATCATTGACGACGGCTGGTTCAAAGGCCGCAACGACGACCATGCCGCGCTGGGCGACTGGTACCTGGATGAGAAAAAATACCCGAACGGCCTGACGCCGGTAATCAGTCACGTTAAACGGCTCGGCATGGAGTTTGGCATCTGGATCGAGCCGGAGATGTTTAACCCGGATTCCGATCTGTATCGCGCGCATCCTGACTGGGTGCTGGCGCTGCCGGGCTATCCCCAGGCGACCGGGCGGCACCAGCTGGTGCTCAATCTCAACATCCCAGAGGCCTTTGATTACCTGGTGGAGCGCATGAGCTGGCTGCTGGGCGAGCATGCGGTTGACTACGTGAAATGGGACATGAACCGCGAGCTGGTGCAGCCCGGGCACAACGGTATAGCCGCCGCCGACGCGCAGACCCGCCAGTTTTACCGCCTGCTGGACGTGCTGGGTGAGCGTTTTCCGCACATTGAATTTGAATCCTGCTCCTCCGGCGGGGGGCGAATCGATTATGAAGTGCTGACCCGCAGCCATCGCTTCTGGGCGTCCGACAACAACGACGCGCTGGAGCGCAACACGATCCAGCGCGGCATGAGCTATTTCTTCCCGCCGGAGGTGATGGGGGCGCATATCGGTCATCATAAATGTCACGCCACCTTCCGCCAGCACAGCATCGCTTTCCGTGGGCTGACGGCGCTGTTTGGGCATATGGGGCTGGAGTTGGATCCGCTCACCGTCGATGCGCAGGAGCGTGAGGGCTATCGCCATTATGCCGCGCTGTATAAACGGTGGCGTGAGGTGATTCATCACGGTACCCAGTGGCGCGTGGACATGCCGGATGCCACCACGCTGGCGCAGGGTATAGTGAGCGAAGACAAAACGCAGGGGCTGTTTTTGGTCAGCCAGCTCGCGATGCCGGATTACACCTTGATGATGCCGCTGCGCATGCCGGGGTTAGACGCCAGCGCGCAGTACCGCATCACGCTGCTGGATCATCCGAACATTCAGATCACGGGCGAGGGCGGGCACACCATGCGCAAGCTGCCAGCGTGGATGGAAGCCCCGCAAACGGCAAGCGGCGAATGGCTGATGCGGGCGGGTATTGCGCTGCCGATTCTGGATCCGGAAACCGCCATTCTGATTGGCGTGGAACGCGTGTAAAGGTGACGGGCCGGGCAACCGGCCCTCCGTTGAGGATAAAAATAATGAACACAACAACCTGTACCCACAAAGACAACCCCAATTTCTGGATCTTCGGGCTGTTCTTCTTTCTCTACTTCTTCATCATGGCCACCTGCTTTCCGTTCCTGCCGATCTGGCTGTCGGACATCATTGGCCTGAATAAAACCCATACCGGGATTGTCTTCTCCTGCATCTCGCTGTCGGCCATCGCGTTCCAGCCGGTGCTGGGCGTCATTTCGGACAAGCTGGGGCTGAAAAAACACCTGCTGTGGATCATCTCGGTGCTGCTGTTTCTGTTCGCACCGTTTTTCCTGTACGTCTTCGCGCCCCTGTTGAAAACCAATATCTGGCTGGGCGCGCTGAGCGGCGGGTTGTATATCGGCTTTGTTTTTTCAGCCGGATCCGGGGCGATTGAGGCCTACATTGAACGCGTGAGCCGCAACAGCTTCTTTGAGTACGGCAAGGCGCGCATGTTTGGCTGCCTCGGCTGGGGGCTTTGCGCCTCAACGGGCGGCATCCTGTTCGGCATCGACCCGTCGTATGTTTTCTGGATGGGATCGGCGGCGGCACTTTTGCTGATGCTGTTGCTGGTGGTCGCGAAACCGAAGCCCAACCAGACGGCGCAGGTGATGAACGCCCTGGGCGCGAACCAGCCGCAGATCACCGCTAAAACCGTGTTCAACCTGTTCCGCCAGCGCAGAATGTGGATGTTCATCCTGTACGTGATTGGCGTGGCCTGCGTGTATGACGTTTTCGACCAGCAGTTTGCCACCTTCTTTAAAACCTTCTTCGCCACGCCGCAGGAAGGGACCCGTGCCTTTGGTTTTGCCACCACGGCGGGGGAGATTTGTAACGCCATCATCATGTTCTGCTCGCCGTGGATCATTAACCGCATCGGCGCGAAGAACACGTTGCTGATCGCCGGGGTGATTATGGCGACGCGCATTATCGGCTCGTCGTTTGCCACCACCGCCGTGGAGGTCATCGCCCTCAAGATGCTGCACGCCCTGGAAGTCCCGTTCCTGCTGGTGGGGGCATTCAAATACATTACCGGAGTGTTTGATACGCGCCTGTCGGCCACCATCTATCTGATTGGTTTTCAGTTTGCCAAACAGTCGGCAGCGATTTTCCTCTCCGCCTTTGCCGGAAATATGTATGACCGGATCGGCTTTCAGGAGACGTATCTGATGCTGGGCTGTTTCGTGCTGGCGATTACGGTGGTATCGGCGTTTACGCTGAGCAGCAGGCGGGAGATTGCTGCACGAAGTAACACGGTGGAGGCGAATCAGGCATAGGCGCTGTAAAACGACGAAACCCACCAGAGGTGGGTTTCATAAATCGCTTTGCCTATGGTGTACGCAACCAGAACCTATAAAAAGGGGAAGTAGACAGTACAGGCTTTCAGGACCGAATTCTAACGGTTGAAGGATCCACCGTCAACTGTATCTACAGGTCTATGGTATGCTTCGGCACATCGTTCTGGGAGCACGAATAAATGCCGCAAGCTACTAATTATAAACCGATTATTTCATTGATCTCATCAATACGTCTGGACGGATATCGCACAACGTTTCGTCCGAATAATGAATGCGAATTATACGGCATATACATCTGGTCTCAGCATGCAGCAGCGTCCATTTATCCTCTCCTCCAAAACCTTGAGATCTCTTTAAGAAACGCCGTCGACAGAGAAGCCAGGGTGAGATTTGGCGATATGTGGTGGGAAACGATTCACTGCACAAAAGACCGGGATGAGTGTCATTTCTATAAAAACATCGAAAAGGCTAAAGAGTGCCTTACCCGGGAATGGCGCAAAAAAGAGATGAGACGCAGGCGAGGAGCTTATGCTCAGGTGCAACCGGTCCCGGAATGGAGTCACGATCGTATTATTGCCTCAACGGATTTTAGTACCTGGCATTATGTTTTGAATAATGAGTTTAACGCTCCCGCGCCGCGAGATAACCACGGGTATTTATGGCCAAAATCATTGAGTAAAGTCTTTAAAAATTACGCCAGAATCAACACGAACCCGCAAAAAGTCAGAAAAACGCTGATCGATCTCATCTTTGAACTGAGAGAGTATCGCAACCGTATTTCCCATCACGAACCTATCTGGGTTAAAGCGCCAAACGTGAATGACGCAAGAACGGCGATTGATACGATAAGAGTCAAGATAAACAAGATTGAACTTATCATCGAAGCCCTTGATATTAATCTGCTTAAGGTGATGAAAAAGGTAGGACTGTTTGAGAATGCCAGACGCGTTTGCTCACTAGAAGAGCTCAATATCTATCGTTATACGAAACCGTTTTGTGCGTTATCGCCCGAGCAGATTGCCGTTATCGAACAGTACTGTCACGATGCGAAAGAGAGGAACGAAACCATCATCTGGGAGCATAATACGGTAGTTTATGGATTGAGAACCTTGCGCTAAAAGCAGGTGACGCGTGCGTTGCATTACCTGCTTTGCCGTTACGCTAAGTAAAACACCTCTTTCAGTTCCGAACTCACCGGGCTGTTATCCGGGTTCGACGGCATGACGTCAGCCATATATTTCCACCAGCGCTGGCACACGTCGGTATTCGCCACCGCGTTCCAGCGCTCCTCCGACTCAATCTCCACCGTCGCAAACAGCAGGTTGCGTGCTTTATCGAGGTAAATGGCGTAGTGGTGCGCGCCGTGGGCTTTCAGCACAGCTTCCAGTTCGGGCCAGATCGGATTGTGGCGACGCGCGTACTCCTCGTGCGCGTCCGGGTTTATCTGCATCACAAACGCTTTGCGGATCATAATGCCTCCAGGTACAGCTCGCGGACCTCGTCGCGGCTGGCGGTGCGTGGGTTACACGGCGCACACGGATCGGCGAGGGCTTTATCCAGCCAGCCTTCGATATCGGCTTTGGTGACGCCGAGCTGGCTGAAGCCGGACGGAATGCCGACGCGGGCGCTCAGGTCGCGAATCGCCTGAATGGCGGACATGCTTGCGGCTTCATCGCTCATCCCGCGGGTATCGACGCCCATTGCCTGCGCCACGCGGGCAAAACGCGCGACCGCGTTCGGGCGGTTAAAGTTTTCGATGATCGGCAGCAGGATGGCGTTGCACACGCCATGCGGCAGGTTGTGCGTTGCGCCCGGTTGGTGCGCCAGAGCATGTACCAGCCCCAGCCCGGCGCTGTTAAACGCCATACCTGCCAGGTACTGACCAAACGCCATCTGCTCGCGCGCTTCCAGGTTATGACCGTCGTCGACCGCTTTCGGCAGCCAGAGGTTAATCAGGCGAATCGCTTCCAGCGCGTTGGCATCGGTCAGCGGGTGTGCGCCAACGGACACATAGGCTTCAATGGCGTGCGTTAACGCATCCATACCGGTTGCGGCGGTCACGGAGGCCGGAATATCAAGCATCACGCTGGCATCGTCCACGGCAATATCCGGGATGATGTTCGGGTCGATAATCACCTCTTTCACCTGACGCGCGGAGTCGATGATCACTGCGTTGCTGGTCATCTCTGCCGCGGTGCCTGCGGTAGTGTTGATCGCCACCAGCGGCACGCCTGCGTTTTTCACCTTGCCGACGCCGGAGTAATCGGTAGACGGGCCTGGATTAGCGGTGAGGATTTTAATCGCCTTGGCGGTATCAATCGGGCTGCCGCCGCCAAAGGCGATGATGTAATCACACTCCGCGTCCCGGTAAGCCGCAAATCCTTTTTGCACCAGCGCTTCCGTCGGGTTCGGAAACACCTCATCGAACAGGTGATATGACATTTGATGGGCGTCCAGCGCGGTAAACAGGCTGTCGAGCAGGCCCAGTTTCACCAGTTGGCCGTCGGTGACAATTAGCGCTTTGCCCCACTGCCTGGTCGCCACCAGGTTGACCATATCGCCGATTGCACCCGCGCCATGCAGGCTAATTTTGGGAAGTGCCAACATAAAGCTCATGATAATTCTCCTTAACTATCGCCTGTGGCGTTACGCGTATAAATCCAGGGCCGACTGCATCGGGGTAACGTCAAAACGTTTGCCCAGGGCGATCAGCTCTTCCCGGGTGATGGTCTGCTTCATGCCGCCCATGGAATAGACCTTCACCAGCACCTCCGCGGATTTCTCGGCGGTGTCGATCAGGCCAAAGGTTTCATCCAGAGTCGGACCGCTGCCGAAGACGCCGTGAAACGGCCACAGCACCAGGGCGTGCTTTTGCATATCCGTCGCGGTCGCCTGACCGATTTCATCGGTACCCGGCACCATCCACGGCAGAATGCCGACGCCGTCCGGGAAGACCACCAGGCATTCGGTACTGCCTTCCCACAGCTTGCGGGTAAAGAAATCAGAATTATTTTCCAGCACGTAGGTCAGGGCGATCAGGTTAGTGGCGTGGCAGTGCATGATCACGCGGTCTTTGCCATTGGTCGCCTTGATGCGCTCGCAGTGGGAGAGGAAGTGCGCCGGCAGTTCAGAGGTCGGCACCGCGTCGTCCGTTAGCCCCCACAGAATGTGGTATCCCGCGCCGTCGCTGTCTACCCTCACGACGCCGAGATTGGCTTCCGGGTCCAGCTGAACGTTACGGAAGAACTTGCCGGAACCGGTAACGATAAACGGCGTGTTGGCGAGCAGCGGCATCGGCTGGCTCAGGGCAATATAGCGTGGCTTCTGATGAAAATCGGCGGCGTACGGCTCGATGTCCGCATCGTCCAGGCGCAGCGTGAGGTTGCCGCCGTTGCGCTCGTCCCAGCCCTTCAGCCAGGCGTCGGAGGTGGCTTTGATCATGCCCTGGACGAACCAGGAGATGGTGATGGTCTGCATACAGTGTTTCCTTTGAAAATGCCGGGTGGCGTTACGCTTACCCGGCCTGCTTTTACCTGTAGGCCCGGCATGCAATGCGCTGCCGGGCGATATTTTTTACTGACGAGCGGCGAGAACGTCCTTCTCATACGCCCGCACGTTGTCCAGCCACTGGCTGCCCGCAGGCGCATCGTGACGCTGGCAGTACATCTCCCACACCGCCGGCCACGGCAGGGATTTCTGCTCCTCCAGCAGCGCCAGGCGCGCGGTGTAATCGCCGCTCTTTTCCAACTGTTTCAGCGCGGCGGTTGGCTCCAGCAGAGCGCGCAGCAGCGCTTTCTTCATGTTGCGGGTGCCGATAACCCACGCCGCGATGCGGTTGATGGAGGCGTCAAAGAAGTCGAGTCCGATGTGCACGCGGTCAAACAGATCGTGGCGGATGATTTCGCTGGCAATCGCCTGGGTTTCGTCGTCCAGCAGGACTACGTGGTCGCTGTCCCAGCGCACCGGACGGCTGACGTGCAGCAGCAGGCGCGGCACGTAGAGCATGGCGGCGGAAATTTTGTCGGAGATGACTTCCGTTGGGTGGAAGTGGCCAGCATCCAGGCACAGCGCGGTCTGGCGGCTGGTGGCGTAGCCCATGTAGAACTCGTTTGAGCCCACGGTGTAGCTCTCTGCACCAATGCCGAACAGCTTGCTCTCGACGGCGTCGATGTGGTGCGCCGGGTCCAGCTTCTCGCTGATGGCTTCATCCAGCGCGGCGAGCAGGCGCTGGCGTGGCGCCAGACGGTCAACGGTGATGTCCTTCATGCCATCCGGGATCCAGATATTCATCACCGACGGCGTGCCGAGCTGCTCGCCGAAATACGCCGAGACGCGGCGGCTGGCCTTCACGTGGTCGATCCAGAACTGCCGGATTTCGTCGTTGGCGTGTGCAAGGGTAAACCCGTCTGCGCTCAGCGGGTGCGAGAAGCAGGACGGGTTAAAATCCAGTCCCAGCCGGTTGGCCTTTGCCCACTCCACCCAGTTCTTAAAGTGTTCCGGTTTGATTTCGTTACGCGCGACCGGTGCGTCGGATTCGAGATAAATCGCGTGCAGGTTCAGGCGTTTTGGCCCTGGGATGAGGCTCAGCGCCAGCTCCAGATCCGCACGCAGTTCGGTGGCGTTGCGCGCTTTGCCCGGGTAGTTACCCGTTGCCTGAATGCCACCCGTCAGGGAACCGCCCGGATTTTCGAAACCGGCGACGTCATCACCCTGCCAGCAGTGCATGGAGACGGGCAGACGGTCGAGCTGGCGCAGCGCCTCTTCGACATCCACGCCGACGGCGGCGAAACGCTGTTTAGCCAGGTCCCAGGCTTGTTCAAGTTGAGTGGTCATGCGCAAAGCTCCTTAGTCAGTCGTTTTTGCTGAAACTGCGCCCGGTAGCGGGCAATGTCATGGCAGGGATTGGGGGTGAAGGTGGTCAGGCTGTTATTCGCCGTCACCACCGAACGGAAATCGTCGACGTTTGATAGTTCGTCCAGCGTCATCAACTGAATGCCAATGTTGCCGAGCGTGGAAGCCTCTACGGGACCTGCCACCACCGTAATGCCGCAGGCATCGGCGCAGAGCTGGTTCAGCAGCTGGTTCTGGCAGCCGCCGCCCACGATGTGCAGCTGGCTGAACGGTTTACCGCGAAGGCTCGCCAGCTCGCTCAGGATGTCGGCATAGAGCAGGGCGAGGCTGTCAAAAATACAGCGCGCCAGCTCGGCGGGGCGGGAAGGTACCGGCTGCCCCGCGTCAAAACAGGCGGCCTGGATTTCGGCGCTCATGTGCACCGGGTTAATAAAGCGGTCGTCGTTCGGGTTAATCAGGAAGGTGCAGGCCTTCAGCTTTTCGGTTTCCGCGATAAGCGCGGGCAGGTCGGTGACGTTCTGCTCTTTCAGCACCCGCTGGAGCAGCCACAGGCCCATGATGTTCTTCAGCACGCGGTAGCGTCCTTCGGCACCGCCTTCGTTGGTGATATTGGCGGCCAGCGCGGCGTCGCTGGTGTAAGGCGTTTTGCTCTCAAAACCCATCAGCGACCAGGTGCCGGAGGAGAGATAGGCCGCGTCTTTGCTGGCGAGCGGCGAGGCAATGACCGCGCTTGCGGTGTCGTGACTGGCGACGGCGACAACGGGAATTTCATTCCCCTGCGGGCAAATCCACTGGCCGATGACATTGCCCGGATGGGTTGGCGCGCCGAACCAGGACGGCGAGGCGCCCGTCCATGCCAGCAGGTGTTCATCCCAGTTATCGGTGTTGATATTGACCAGCTGCGTGGTGGTGGCGTTGGTGTATTCCCAGTTCATGTTGCCGGTCAGACGATAGCTTAAGTAGTCCGGGATCAGCAGCGCATGCGCCACCTTTTCAACCAGCTCTGGCTGTTGCTCCACCAGCGCGCGCAGCTGGTACAGCGTGTTAAACGGCAGAAACTGAATGCCGCTGCGACCATAGATGTTCTCCTTGCCAAGCTGCGCGATGGCGTGCGCCATCAGCCCATCGGTGCGGCTGTCGCGGTAGGAGACGGGCAGGCCGACGCGTTCGCCGTGACTGTCCAGCAGCACGTAATCCACGCCCCAGGTATCAATGCCGATACTGTCGATGCGGATACCGTCTTCGCAGACGTTGTGAAGTCCGGTGCGGATCTCCGCCTCCAGCGCATCGATATCCCAGGTCACAAAACCGTCCTGTTTTTGCAGACAATTGGCGAAACGGTGCATTTCGCGAAGCGTAAGGGTGTGCTGGTCACAGTCCCAGGTGGCGAGCATTACACGGCCGCTGGATGCGCCTAAATCGACAGCCACACAATGGCGAAAAGTCATGGTCGGGTCCTTTCTTAAGTCATTAACGATGAGTGTAAGAAAGGGAAGAAATAGCCACCTTCTCTCCACTGACAGCCCAAATCTCGCGCTGGCAAGAAAGCAAAGGTGAACGTGAGGGAGTTCACAGTTTCCAGTAATGGTGGGGTTTGCAGGCAGTGTGACGCTGACCGCATTTCCCGATCTTTCCGCCTGTTTCTTGAAAAATCGGCAGCTTTTGCGCGGTTTACTGTCAAAAATTTAAGGTGAGCGTGGAGGGCCTTAATTACTATTTTGAGAACTTTTCTCATTGGTGGGGGCCGTTATGACCGTACTGCACAGCGTCGATTTTTTTCCTTCGGGGGCTTCTCCCGTCGCGATTGAGCCACGGCTTCCTCAGGCTGCGTTCCCGGAGCATCATCATGATTTTCATGAGATTGTGATTGTTGAGCACGGAACAGGCATCCACGTATTCAACGGTCAGCCGTATACCATCAGCGGCGGTACGGTGTGCTTCGTGCGCGACCACGACCGGCACCTGTATGAACATACCGACAACCTGTGTCTGACCAACGTGCTCTATCGTTCCCCGGATGCGTTCCAGTTTCTCTCCGGACTGAATCAGCTGTTGCCGCAGGAGAAGGACGGCCACTACCCGTCGCACTGGCGGGTGAATCAATCCACGTTACAGCAGGTGCGTCAGCTGGTGAGCCAGATGGAGCAGAGCGAGGACGGGCAGGAGACGCACGCGATTGCCACCCGCGAGCTGCTGTTTATGCAGTTGCTGGTGCTGCTGCGCCGAAGCAGCCTGGTGGAAGGGATGGAAAATAATGACGCACGGCTGAACCAGCTCATGGCCTGGCTGGAAGATCATTTCGCTGAAGATGTCTGCTGGGAAACGCTGGCGGACGACTTTTCGCTCTCGTTGCGCACGCTGCATCGTCAGCTCAAGCAGCATACCGGGCTCACGCCGCAGCGTTACCTTAACCGTCTGCGCCTGATCAAAGCGCGTCACCTTTTACGGCATACCGACGAAAGCGTTACAGAAATTGCTTATCGCTGCGGTTTCGGCGACAGTAATCACTTTTCGACGCTATTTCGCCGGGAATTTAGCTGGTCGCCGCGCGATATTCGTCAGGGGAAAGACGCGTTGCTTCAGTAACGCGAGGGCAGTCACCGTTTTCAGGCCGCAAAAAAGCTAATAATGCCCGGTTATTCGCCGTAGAGGTTGTGGTGTGGCCGCTCAGTTAATTCTTCGCAAAGATGATTTTTTTGCCTCCGCGAGTCAGGCCGTCGCGGTGGCCGACCGTTACCCGCAAAATGTCTTTGCCGAGCACACCCATGAGTTCTGCGAGCTGGTGCTGGTGTGGCGCGGCAACGGCCTGCACGTCCTCAACGACCGGCCCTACCGCATCACGCGCGGGGATCTGTTTTACATTCGCGCCGAAGACAAACACGCCTACGCCTCGGTTAACGATCTGGTGTTGCAGAACGTCATCTACTGCCCTGACAGGCTTAAACTGAATGTCGACTGGGCGAGCAACATTCCGGGCATTCTGAATGCCGGAGGCGAACCGCACTGGCGCTTAAGCAGCAGCGGCATGGCTCAGGTGCGCCAGACGATTTCCCAGCTGGAGCAGGAGAGCCAGAAGAGCGACCCGGTGGCAAACCAGATGTCGGAGCTGCTTTTCGCCCAGCTGGTGATGACCCTGAAGCGTCATCGTTACGCCACGGATAATCCCTCCGCCACCACGCAGGAAGCGCTGCTGGATAAGCTGATCGCCCGGCTTGCGGGCAGTCTGAACAAGAGTTTCGTACTGGAAAAATTCTGCGAGCAGGAGCAGTGCAGCGAGCGCGCGCTGCGCCAGCAGTTCCGCACCCAGACGGGGATGACGATAAACCATTACCTGCGCCAGCTGCGCATCTGCCACGCCCAGTATCTGTTACAGCATACGGAGCTGATGGTCAGTGAAGTGGCGATGCGCTGCGGCTTTGAGGACAGTAACTACTTTTCGGTGGTGTTTAACCGTGAGGTGGGGATGACGCCGGTTCAGTGGCGTCATCGCAGTCGAAAAGCAGCGTAATCAGTTCGCCATGCCGAGGCCGACGATATTGGCCGCAATGATAATCACCACGCAGCCCAGGCTCAGTACGCCAACCGGACGACGTCCGGCGTTGTTCCACTCCTTCAGCACCAGCCCAACCAGCCCGCCGCACAGCACGTAGAAGCTCATGTGCAGCATCCAGCTTATGTAGTCGTACTGCGGCGGAATGCTGGCGTGGCCCCAGGCGTAAAAGAAGAACTGCAGATACCACATCAGGCCGCCGAGCGCGGAGAGCAGAACGTTGGTGAAGATAAGCGGTTTTGCCAGCGAGAAATCGTCTTTTACCGACAGGTTCTTCACTTTTGCCAGACGAATGAAGCAGAAACCGAGGTTTACCAGCGCGCCGCCGCCCATGATCACCACATAGCTTGGCAGGGCAACATACAGCGGGTCAACGCCCAGCGCCGCAGCGGCGTCGTGCATCGGTTTGGCGGCGTTCATGGCGAACGACATGCCCGCCGAGAAGACCCCGCACATCACCGCCAGCAGCAGCCCTTTCTTCAGGTTGAACTCTTCGGCTCTGATGCCCATCTTGCGTTCTTTTAGCTGGCCTGCGCGAGTGACGATCCCCACGCCGATCACCGCCACCAGCACGCCCAGCAGCGTCATTCGGCCGCCCTGGGTGTTGATCAGCACGTCGAAATGGCCGTTAAGAATGGGCGTCATCAGCGTGCCGACGATCAGCGTAATGCCAATCGCGATGCCGATACCCATCGACATCCCGAGGTAGCGCATGGTCAGGCCGTAGTTGATGTTGCCGATGCCCCACATCGCGCCGAACAGGAATACCGGCAGCAGGGTGGAGGCGTTGAAGGAGGAGAAGTAGCCCCAGAAATCGGGCAGCAGCATGGCGCTGATTGTCCACGGCAAAATTAGCCAGGACACGGTACCGCCAACGGACCACATGGTTTCCCACGACCAGCTTTTCACCTTTTTGAACGGGGCATAGAAACAGGCTGCACTGGCTGCGCCTATTAAATGCCAGAAGATACCCATCGTAATCGCATGATTCATTTTTACGTCCTCATCGTTTTTATAGCCGGAGGCTTCCCCCCGACTTGATGAGTGTAAAAATTAGGCTGTTCAGGAACCTTCAGAAGGTTGCCGCACTTTTGTTTTGAATGGCAATCAGCACGTTAAGCGCGTGAGCAGACTCACAATTCTTTTATTTCTCAAAAACCGAATAACCTTATAAAAACTACGGCATTGATAATCATTTTCAATATCATTTAATTAACTATAATGAACCAACTGCTTACGCGGCATTAACAGCTGTGCCGCCCGACAATAATGGAGAGGATTATGAGTTATACACTGCCATCCCTGCCGTATGCCTACGACGCACTGGAACCGCATTTCGACAAGCAGACGATGGAAATCCATCACACTAAACACCACCAGACCTACGTGAACAACGCGAATGCTGCGCTGGAAAGCCTGCCAGAGTTCGCTAATCTGCCTGTTGAAGAGCTGATCACCAAGCTGGACCAGCTGCCAGCAGACAAGAAAACCGTACTGCGTAACAACGCGGGCGGTCACGCTAACCACAGCCTGTTCTGGAAAGGCCTGAAAACCGGCACCACCCTGCAGGGCGACCTGAAAGCGGCTATCGAGCGCGACTTCGGTTCCGTAGACAACTTCAAAGCGGAATTCGAAAAAGCCGCTGCAACCCGCTTCGGCTCTGGCTGGGCGTGGCTGGTTCTGAAAGGCGACAAGCTGGCAGTGGTTTCTACTGCTAACCAGGACTCCCCGCTGATGGGTGAAGCGATCTCTGGCGCATCCGGTTTCCCAATCCTGGGTCTGGACGTGTGGGAACACGCTTACTACCTGAAGTTCCAGAACCGTCGCCCTGACTACATCAAAGCGTTCTGGGATGTCGTGAACTGGGACGAAGCAGCAGCGCGTTTCGCCGCTAAAAAATAAGGTTGCATTGACGCCTGTGAGAAGCGAGTCTGATGACTCGCTTTTTTTGTATCTGCGTAATGGAGGCAGCGATGCATTACCCGGTGAACGTGTTTACAGGCAAGGTAAGGGAGTACGACGGCAGCCGCCCGAGCGCCATCGCCAAAGTGCAGGTTGACGGTGAGCTGTCGCTGACCGAGCTCGGGCTTGTGGGCGACCAGCAGGCCGAAAAGAAAATCCACGGCGGGCCCGATCGCGCGCTGTGCCACTATCCGCGCGAGCACTATCAGCACTGGAAAACCGAATTTCCTGAGCAGGCGGACCTCTTCGTCGCGCCCGCGTTTGGCGAAAATCTCTCAACGGAAGGGCTGACGGAAAAGAACGTCTTTATTGGCGATATTTACCGCTGGGGCGATGCCCTGATTCAGGTCACCCAGCCACGCTCGCCGTGCTTCAAGCTCAACTACCATTTCGGTATTCAGGATATGTCGGCCCAGCTGCAAAACGCGGGTAAAACCGGCTGGCTGTACCGCGTGGTGCTTGCAGGACAAGTATCTGCGGATGCCCCGCTTGAGCTCGCGTCGCGTTTGAGCGACGTGTCCGTTTACGACGCCTGCGCGATTGCCTGGCATATGCCTTTTGACGATGAACAGTATCATCGCCTGCTGTCGGCGGCGGGGTTGTCTACCAGTTGGACGAGAACGATGCAGAAGCGGCGTATAAGCGGGAAGATCGAGAGTAGTTCGCGGAGATTGTGGGGGAAATAGGTTCCGTAGAAAGTAGGCCGGGTAAGGCGAAGCCGCCACCCGGCACATACCGTTACGAACGCTTATACAGCGGTAGCCACAGCGTTAACCGCAGCCCGCCCAGCGGGCTGTCGTCGGCTTTCACCCAGCCGCGGTGCTGCTGCATGGCGGTTTCTACAATCGCCAGCCCCAGCCCCGTGCCGCCGGACTCACGGTCTCGCGCTTCGTCGGTGCGGTAGAACGGACGGAAAATCTGCTCGCGATCTTCCGGGCTGACGCCAGGACCGTCGTCATCGACAATAACGGTGATCCCGTCTTTATCCACCGAGAACGCCACTTCAATCTTCGTGTGCGAGTAGCGCAGGGCGTTACGCACGATATTCTCCAGCGCGCTTTCCAGCGCGTTGGGGTTACCGTACAGCGGCCACGGGCCCGGCGGGAAGTTGACGGTGAACGATTTACCCATCTGCTCCGCTTCGAACGCCGCGTTGTCCAGCACCTCGTGCCACAGGTGATTGGCTTTCACCGTTTCGCTCACCAGCGCGTTTTTCTGCTGGTTGCGCGACATCACCAGCAGATCGTTAATCATGCTGTCCAGACGGTGCGCTTCCGTTTCAATACGCTCCAGCTCTTTGCTCTCCCCGCTGCGGCGACGCAGCAGGGCGGTGCCCAGCTGTAAGCGCGTGAGCGGCGTACGCAGTTCGTGTGAGATGTCCGACAGCAGGCGTTGCTGGGCCGTCATCATCCGATCAAGCGCGCTGACCATCTGGTTAAAACTGGTGCCGGCGGCCAGGAACTCCTGCGGCCCGGATTCCAGCTCCGGATGCTGCCTGAGGTTGCCTTGTGCCACTTCGTCCGCCGCATTTTTCAGCTTACGCGCCGGTTTCGCCAGGCTCCACGCCAGCCATAACAGCAGCGGGGAACTGACCAGCATCGTGACGATCAGCAGCAGAAGCGGACGGTCAAACAGCAGGTTGATGAAGTCGGACTGGGAACTGCTCGCAGGGCGAATCAGGTAGAGCTGGTAGTTATCTTCCCCATCCCGTACCGAGAAAGGGCCGACCATCTCTACCCGACCATATTTCTTTTTCTGTGGGTGATCGGCGTTATCCGCCTGGCCAATAAAGTTGCGGATAATCTGCATTTCATTGCGATCGGCGCCAATCACGCGGCCTTCGCTGGTAACCAGCAAAAGACGTTGTCCTGGCGGCGCCCACTTGTCGATAGCGCGAAACAGCCTGCGCCACCACATTAAATCGTTCGGCGGATCGTTTGCCAGCTCCGCTTCCACGTGCTGCTCGATCATCACGCCCTGACGTTGCTCGCTGTCGAGAAGCTCCGTCATCTGGCGTGAGTCGAGTTTTGGCAACATCAAAACGAGCATTAAAACCAGTGCCAGCGTCAGCCAGAAGATGGCGAAGATGCGGGCGGTTAAGCTGCCTATCATGAAGCAGAAACCATCAGATAACCGCGACCACGCAGGGTTTTAAACCATGGGTGACCGTCTTTACGCTCCGGCAGCTTGCGGCGCAGGTTAGAGATGTGCATGTCGATGGCGCGGTCAAACGGCGTGAGGCGTTTGCCCAGCACTTCCTGGCTTAAATGTTCACGCGATACCACCTGGCCAAGATGTTGCGCCAGTAGATACAGCAGGGTGAACTCGGTGCCAGTAAGCTCGAGCGTCTGGCCGTCGAAGCTTGCTTCCTGACGTCCCGGGTTCAGGCTCAGGGAGTCCACTTCCAGCGTTGGCGAGCTGTTGTCGGTATTCTGCTGCTGCTCGCTCCAGTGGGAACGGCGCAGGATCGCGCGAATACGGGCCACCAGTTCACGGTCGTTGAACGGCTTCGGTAAATAGTCATCCGCACCCAGCTCAAGGCCGAGAACGCGGTCAAGCTCGCTGCCGCGGGCGGTCAGCATGATAACGGGGGTCTGGTGTGTCTGGCGAAGCTCTTTCAGCGTATCAATACCGTTTTTCTTTGGCATCATTACGTCGAGCAAAAGTAGATCGATGCTGTCGTCAAGGAGACTCAGCGCCTGCTCGCCATCATGGGCAACCAGGACGTTGAAACCTTCCATGTCGAGCAACTCCTTTAAAAGGGATGTGAGCTCTCGGTCATCGTCAACTAACAGGATTTTATTCATTGTTTAAATACCTCCGAGGCAGAAATTACGACATCAAGGCTATCTAATCCATGACTTTACGTTGTTTTACACCCCCTGACGCATGTTTGCAGCCTGAATCGTAGACTGTCTCTCGTTGAATCGCGACACGAAAGATTTTGGGAGCAAGTGATGCGCAAAGTTACCGCTGCCGTCATGGCCTCAACGCTGGCGTTCAGTGCGTTTAGCCAGGCTGCTGTAGCTATCATCGGCGATAACGGTTCCTCGCAAGAGGGCGCAACGCAGCACAGCAGCCAAAGCCATATGTTTGACGGCATAAGTTTAACCGAACATCAGCGTCAACAGATGCGAGATCTGATGCAGAGGGCACGACACGACCAGCCCCCTGTTAATGTTAGCGAAATGGAGACAATGCATCGCCTTGTCACCGCAGAAAATTTTGACGAAAGCGCTGTTCGCGCTCAGGCCGAAAAAATGGCACAGGAACAGGTTGCCCGCCAGGTAGAAATGGCGAAGGTCCGCAACCAGATGTTCCACCTGCTAACGCCCGAGCAGCAAGCGGTTTTGAATGCCAAACATCAGCAGCGTATGGACCAGCTGCGTGAGGTTGCACGGATGCAGCGAAGCTCAGAAGCGACGTTTTTCAGTAGCAATAGCAGTACCCGTAGTAACCAGTAAACCCTGTTTTCCTTGCCATAGACACCATCCCTGTCTTCCCCCACATGATGTGGTTTTTTTTGCCCCGCATTCTGATTTGTTAACCGTTTATTCATCCTTTGCCTCCCCATGCTTCCGTTATACTAGCGGCATGACATGACAGGAGCGTTTATGAATCAATCCTATGGAAGGCTGGTAAGCCGGGCCGCCATTGCGGCGACCGTCATGGCCTCTGGCCTGCTGCTGATCAAAATCTTTGCCTGGTGGTATACCGGCTCGGTCAGTATTCTGGCGGCGCTGGTGGATTCACTGGTCGATATCGCCGCCTCGCTGACCAACCTCCTGGTGGTACGTTACTCGCTGCAGCCGGCGGATGAAGAGCACACGTTTGGGCACGGCAAGGCGGAATCGCTCGCGGCGCTGGCGCAAAGTATGTTCATTTCTGGCTCTGCACTGTTCCTGTTTTTGACCGGTATTCAGCATCTGGTTTCGCCTTCACCGATGAACAATCCCGGTGTCGGCGTGGTCGTCACGGTCATTGCACTTATAAGCACACTTGTTCTGGTAACGTTCCAGCGCTGGGTCGTTCGCAAAACGCAAAGTCAGGCCGTACGGGCGGATATGCTTCATTATCAATCTGATGTTATGATGAATGGGGCTATTCTTATTGCACTCGGTCTGGCCTGGTATGGCTGGCATCGGGCCGATGCGTTGTTTGCGTTAGGGATTGGTATCTATATTTTATATAGCGCCCTGCGGATGGGGTATGACGCGGTGCAATCACTGCTCGATCGCGCTCTTCCGGACTCAGAACGTAACGAAATTTTTTCTATCGTGACCTCCTGGCCCGGCGTCAGCGGTGCACACGATCTTCGAACGCGGCAGTCAGGGCCGACCCGCTTTATTCAGATTCATATTGAAATGGAAGACAACCTGCCACTGGTACAGGCTCACGTTATTGCTGAGCAGGTCGAGCAGGCGATTTTGCAGCGTTTTCCTGGTTCAGACGTCATCATTCACCAGGATCCCTGCTCGGTTGTACCCGGACATGTTGGGCTTTCGTAATTCGTTGTAAAAAAGTGAGCCAGGCCAGCATTTTGTGTATAAATTACCGCCATTTGGTCTGACCTGAATCAATTCAGCCAGAAGGGATTGATATACTATTTGCAGTATTCGTTGGTCGATAAGTTTCTTCCGGCAACAGATTTCAATTTTGCATTCCTAAGTTCAGAGGTAGTCATGATTAAGAAAATCGGTGTGTTGACAAGCGGCGGTGATGCGCCGGGCATGAACGCGGCAATTCGTGGGGTTGTCCGTGCAGCGCTGACGGAAGGTCTGGAAGTTTTTGGTATCTATGATGGTTACCTGGGTCTGTATGAAGACCGTATGGTTCAGCTCGACCGCTACAGCGTGTCTGACATGATCAACCGTGGCGGTACCTTCCTTGGGTCTGCGCGCTTCCCGGAATTCCGTGACGAACACATCCGTGAAGTGGCTATCGAGAACATGAAAAAGCGTGGTCTGGACGCGCTGGTCGTTATCGGCGGTGACGGCTCGTACATGGGTGCAAAACGTCTGACCGAAATGGGCTTCCCGTGCATCGGCCTGCCGGGCACCATCGACAACGACATCAAAGGCACTGACTACACCATCGGTTACTTCACCGCGCTGGGCACCGTTGTGGAAGCCATTGACCGCCTGCGTGACACCTCTTCTTCTCACCAGCGTATCTCTATCGTTGAAGTGATGGGCCGTTACTGCGGTGACCTGACCCTGGCAGCGGCTATCGCCGGTGGTTGTGAGTTTGTGGTGGTTCCTGAAGTGGAATTCAGCCGCGAAGATCTGGTTGCTGAAATCAAAGCCGGTATCGCGAAAGGTAAGAAACACGCGATTGTGGCTATCACCGAGCACATCTGTGACGTTGACGAGCTGGCGAAGTACATCGAAACCGAAACCAAACGCGAAACCCGCGCGACCGTTCTGGGCCACATCCAGCGCGGCGGTTCCCCTGGCCCGTACGACCGTATTCTGGCGTCCCGCATGGGTGCCTACGCTATCGAGCTGCTGCTGCAGGGCCACGGCGGCCGCTGCGTCGGTATTCAGAACGAACAGCTGGTGCACCATGACATCATCGACGCGATTGAAAACATGAAGCGTCCGTTCAAAGGTGACTGGCTGGACTGCGCGAAAAAACTGTACTGATCCTTCGAGCCCTCTTCTTTCTGAAGAGGGCTTTTATTCCTCCACGTTATAGCCAATCTTTTTTTATTCTTTAATCATCGATTCGCTTTCTGGCACGCTGCATTCATCAAAACACTACACAAGAGAGCTGGGCGATGAATAAATGGGGCGTGGGGTTAACATTATTGCTGGCATCGACCAGCGTGCTGGCAAAGGACATTCAACTTCTCAACGTGTCGTACGACCCGACGCGTGAGCTGTACGATCAATACAACAAAGCCTTCGCGGCGCACTGGAAGCAGGAAACCGGCGATAACGTGGTGGTTCGCCAGTCGCACGGTGGCTCTGGTAAGCAGGCGACATCGGTGATTAACGGTATTGAAGCCGACGTAGTTACCCTGGCGCTGGCCTATGATGTCGACGCTATCGCCGAGCGTGGCCGTATCGACAAAAACTGGATCAAACGCCTGCCGGACAACTCCGCGCCATACACCTCGACCATCGTCTTCCTGGTGCGTAAAGGCAACCCGAAACAGATTAAGGACTGGAACGACCTGATCAAACCGGGCGTTTCTGTGATTACCCCGAACCCGAAAAGCTCCGGCGGGGCACGCTGGAACTACCTGGCGGCCTGGGGCTACGCGCTGCACCACAACAACGGTGACCAGGCTAAAGCACAGGAGTTCGTCAAATCCCTGTACAAAAACGTTGAAGTGCTGGACTCCGGCGCGCGCGGTGCCACTAACACCTTCGTCGAGCGCGGAATTGGCGACGTGCTTATTGCCTGGGAAAACGAAGCCCTGCTGGCGACCCACGAACTGGGTAAAGACAAGTTTGAGATCGTGACTCCGAGCGAATCCATCCTCGCCGAGCCGACCGTTTCCGTGGTCGATAAGGTCGTTGATAAGAAAGGCACCAAAGCGGTGGCGGAAGCCTACCTGAAGTATCTCTACGCGCCGGAAGGCCAGGAAATCGCGGCGAAGAACTTCTATCGTCCGCGCGATGCGGCTGTCGCGAAGAAATACGACAGCGAATTCCCGAAACTGAAGCTCTTCACCATTGATGATGTATTCGGCGGCTGGACGAAAGCGCAGAAAGAGCACTTCTCTAATGGCGGCACCTTCGACCAGATTAGCCAGCGCTAACGGTTAGCAAACGACACGGCGACCCGGTGTGAGAAATCCACCGGGTTTTTTATTTGGTCATCATTTTGCGTTACTCTTTTGCCTCTATTGAAAACAGGGAACGCGTTGTGAAAAAAATTATCTTACTGATCCTGATTGTCATCGCCCTTGCCGCAGGCGGCGTGTACTGGATAAAAGCGGGTAATCCGAATGCGTTGCGCCATATCGTCCTCGACCAGTGTCTGCCTAATCAGCTGCAGCACCGTAACCCGGCACCCTGCGCGCAGGTGAAGCCTGATGCGGGCTATGTGGTATTTAAGGACCGCAACGGGCCGCTGCAGTATCTGCTGATGCCAACGTACCGCATCAACGGCACCGAAAGCCCGCTACTGACCGAGCCTCATACGCCAAACTTCTTCTGGCTGGCGTGGCAGTCGCGCAGCTTTATGACCCTGAAGCGTGGCTCTGAAGTGCCGGACAGCGCTATTTCGCTGACGATTAACTCACCAACCGGACGCACGCAGAACCATTTCCATATCCATATCTCCTGCCTGCGCCCGGACGTGCGCGAGAAGCTCAACGCGGCGCAGGGAGACATCAGCACCCAGTGGCTACCGTTCCCGGGTGGGCTGGAAGGACATGAGTACCTCGCACGCCGGGTGACGGAGAATGAACTGGTCCAGCGCAGTCCGTTTATGATGCTGGCGGAAGAGCTGCCGGAAGCGCGCGACCATATGGGACGCTTCGCGCTGGCGATGGCGCAGCAGTCGGATGGTTCGTTTGTTTTGCTGGCGACCGAGCGTAACCTGCTCACGCTTAACCGCGCGTCGGCAGAGGAATTGCAGGATCATCAATGCGCTATCCTGAAGTAACCCCACTATAAATCGCGTTTACTCAGGCTGCCTGTCACCGTAGACTTGCTGAAAAAATCTACAGGAGACAGGTATGTCGCTCTGGTTAACGCATCCTCTGCTGCTGCCCTCGCTGATCGTCGGCGTCACCATCGTGCTGTGGGCGACGTCGCTGTTGCCGGAATTTATCACCGCTCTGTTGTTTTTCACGGCGGCGATGACCGCCAGAATCGCCCCGCCGGAGGTGATTTTTGGCGGTTTTGCCTCGTCGGCTTTCTGGCTGGTCTTCAGCGGCTTTGTGCTCGGCGTGGCGATCCGTAAAACCGGCCTGGCGGACAGGGCCGCCCGGGCGCTTTCGGCAAAGCTCACTGACTCCTGGATGCTGATGGTGGCGAGCGTGGTATTGCTCAGCTACGCGCTGGCGTTTGTGATGCCGTCAAACATGGGGCGTATTGCGCTGCTGATGCCCATTGTCGCGGCGATGGCGAAACGCGCCGGTATCGCCGACGGCTCCCGCGCATGGTTCGGCCTTGCGCTGGCAGTCGGCTTCGGTACCTTCCAGCTCTCGGCCACCATTCTGCCCGCCAACGTGCCTAACCTGGTCATGAGCGGCGCGGCGGAAGGCTCGTACGGCATTCACCTGAACTATGTCCCGTATCTGCTGCTGCACACGCCGGTGCTCGGTATTCTCAAAGGCCTGATTCTGATTGGCCTCATCTGCTGGCTGTTCCCCGGCAGCCCGAAACCGGCGAAGGATTTCACGCTGTCTGAACCGATGGGGCGTGACGAAAAACGACTCGCCTGGCTGCTGGTGGTGGTGCTGATGATGTGGGTGACGGAGAGCTGGCACGGCGTGGGGCCAGCGTGGACGGGGCTGGCGGCCTCGATTATCGTTATGCTGCCGCGCATTGGTTTTATCACCGGCGAGGAGTTCTCGGCGGGGGTAAATATGCGCACCTGCATTTACGTTGCGGGTATTCTCGGGCTGGCGATCGTCGTGACGCAAACGGGTATCGGAGCGGCCGTAGGCGAGGCGCTGCTGCGCATAATGCCGCTGGATGCGGACAAACCATTCACCAGCTTCCTGGCGCTAACCGGAATTACTACGGCACTCAACTTCATTATGACTGCCAACGGCGTTCCGGCGCTGTACACCACGCTGGCGCAGAGCTTCTCGGACGCGACCGGTTTCCCGCTGCTGTCGGTGATCATGATTCAGGTACTGGGCTATTCCACGCCGCTGCTGCCGTATCAGGCGTCGCCGATTGTGGTGGCGATGGGGCTAGGAAAGGTGCCTGCAAGGGCGGGGATGGTGCTCTGCCTGGCGCTGGCGATTGCGACGTATCTGGTGCTGCTGCCGCTGGATTATCTGTGGTTTAGCGTGTTAGGGCGTTTGTAGCGGCGGGTAAGCGCAAGCGCCACCCGCCACAAAGGCCATTACGCCTGTTTAGCCGCTTCTGCCGCTTTAACGATCACCGCGAAAGCGTCCGCTTTCAGGGATGCACCGCCAACCAGCGCGCCATCGATATCTGGCTGGGTGAACAGCTCAGCAGCGTTGGAGGCGTTTACGGAGCCGCCGTACTGGATGATCACTTGCTCAGCCACTTTCGCGTCGGCTTTCGCAATGTGGTCACGGATGAATTTGTGAACTGCCTGAGCCTGCGCAGGGGTAGCAGATTTGCCGGTACCGATCGCCCAGACTGGCTCGTAAGCGATAACCGCGCCTTCGAACGCTGACGCGCCCTGCGTTTTCAGCACGGCGTCGATCTGACGTGCACACACTTCTTCGGTTTTGCCCGCTTCGTTTTCCGCTTCGGTTTCACCGATGCACAGAACCGGGATCAGACCCTGCTCTTTCAGCACGGCAAATTTCTTCGCGATGAACTCGTCAGATTCTTTGTGGTAGGTGCGACGCTCGGAGTGGCCGATGATGATGTATTTCGCGCCGATATCTTTCAGCATTTCAGCGGAAGTTTCACCGGTGAACGCGCCAGACAGGTTAACGTCAACGTTCTGCGCGCCCAGCACGATGTGGCTGCCGTCAGCGGCACGTTTAGCCAGATCCAGGTACATATCCGGCGGAGCGATAGCAACCGCGCAGCCGGTCACGCCAGCCAGCTCTTTACGCAGGTTTGCAACCAGTTCGTTTACCATGTGGCGGCTGCCGTTCAGTTTCCAGTTACCCATCACTAAAGGATGTCGCATTTCAATTCTCCACGCTAAATAAGCGAATTAAGGAATATGGCCGCCCTGTCGGGCAGCATGGTCTGTGAATCAGTATAGAGATTTTCCCTCGAAAGGCTTTGCTTTTTGTCATTAATTGGCCCCGCCAAGGGTGTCAGATAGCGCCAGCTTAATCGGTTCAACGGCGAAGGTCAGTCCTTTTTCGCCGTTATCCGCCACTACATAGCGAATCGCGCCTTCGGTTGTGGCGTAGTACCGCTTGTTTTTACCGGCGGCCAGCAGCTTTTGCAGCTTTTGCTGGCTCTGCTTTTTCGTCAGCGCAGGCGTAAACGCCTGCAGCACCGCGCTCATGTAATCAAGCGCCTTCGATTTAGCCGCTTTCTGCTCTGGCCCCTGAATCGGTAGCCAGGTGATTTGCATGCTTTTGATTTTTAACGTACCGCGCTCCAGCGCCGTGGAAGCATACAAATTCTCGTTAATCTTGCTCGCTGCACGGGTCAGTGTAGGGGTATCGCGCGAGCTATCAATGGCGCGAAACTCATCCAGCGGCAGCCCTGGGTTGGCCTGATTGAAAGCTTCGCGAAACTGGCTGATGGACTGATCGAAAGACGGTGCGCCCGCCAGCAAATACGGCGCAGTGGTGGGGGCCGCGGTGTTGGCGGCGTGCAGCGGAAAACCCGCGCCGAGCATCGCTAAACACAGGAAGAGAGAATGTGCCGAATTTTTCATCAACATTGCACCTGGCCGTAAGTGCTCATGATTAAAACGATATCTGGTCGGCTTGTCAAAAGGTCACAACTCCAGGGTAAAATGCGGGCTAAACGATAATAAGGAACCTTACATGACCATACAGCAGTGGCTGTTTTCATTCAAAGGGCGTATTGGACGCCGTGATTTCTGGGTCTGGATGGTGACGTGGGTCGTCGCCATGCTGCTTCTTTTTTTCGTTGCCTACAACGCCTGGCTGAGCACGCAAACGGCGGCATTTGCACTGGTCTGCCTGCTATGGCCAACGGCGGCCGTCGTGGTGAAACGCCTGCACGATCGCGGCCGCTCCGGCGCGTGGGCATTTTTGATCATACTGGCGTGGATGCTGGTGGCAGGGAACTGGGCGATGCTGCCTTCCATCCTGCCGTGGGTCGTGGGCAGGCTGCTGCCGTCGGTCATCTTCGTGATGATGATTGTCGATCTGGGCGCGTTTATCGGCACCCAGAGCGAAAATAAATACGGTAAAGATACCGTCGAGGTGAAATACCGCTGATCACCAGTAGTGTTCGGCGGTCATATGGCCCGGCCGGCGGCGAAGATGTTTCGTCATCTGCCGGGTATCCTTCAGAATCTGCTGCGTGTCCCGGACCATCTGCGGGTTACCGCACAGCATGACGTGGCTGGTTTCGGCCGTCATCGGTAAGCCCACTGCGTCTTCCAGTGCGCCGCTCTCAATTAACGCCGGTACGCGACCGGTAAGCGCTCCTGCTACGGTTTCGCGGCTGACTACCGTCTGAATCTTTAACTTTCCGCCGTACTGCTGTTCCAGCGCCTGCATCTGCGGGAGATAGCTTAAATCTGCGGCATAGCGCGCGGCGTGCACCAGCACGATGTTTTTGAAGCGCTCCAGATCCTTACCGTACTGCAAGATAGAGAGATACGGACCGATGGCCGTGCCGGTTGCCAGCATCCAGAGCGTGTCACAGTCAGGGATCTCTTCGAGCACAAAGAAGCCTGCCGCTTCGCTCACAATCTGCACATCGTCGCCGGGCTTAAGGGCGGCAAGGCGCGGGCTGAGCTTACCGTCAGGAACGGTGACGAGATAGAACTCGAGATCCGGGTTATCCGGCGCGTTAACGTAAGAGTAGGCGCGCTGCACGCGCTCGCCGTCGACATCCAGACCCAGCTTGGCAAATTGCCCGGCCTTAAACGGGTGAACGGGAGCATGCAGGGTGAGACTAAATAGCGCATCGGTCCAGAATTCTATCTTTGTGACTTTACCTGTTACCCAGTCCGCCATGATCTTCTCCTGTGCTGTTTCTCTGTTCTATCTTCCGTACTTGTGGGAAACATTTCCAGCCCCTTCGGGCCGGAAAGCTCTATCGATCAAACGGTTTTACAGAATGTGCGTCTGCACGTCCGGGTCTTTACGGTCGAGATAGTGAATGGACTGAATGCGTCGGATGGTGCGCGATTTACCGCGGATCAGCAGCGTTTCAGTGGTCGCCATGTTGCCCTTGCGGGTGATGCCGTCCAGCAGATCGCCTTTGGTGATGCCGGTTGCAGAGAAGACGACGTTATCACTGCGCGCCATGTCGTTCAGCGCCAGTACTTTATTGGCTTCGATGCCCATCGCTGCGCAGCGCGCCAGCTCGTCCTCACCGATACGACGGTTTTCGTCGCTGTCGCCTTTCACCTCATGGCGCGGCAGAAGGCGCGCCTGCATATCGCCGTCCAGTGCGCGGATCACCGCCGCAGAGACCACGCCTTCCGGCGCGCCGCCGATGCCGTAAAGCACGTCGACTTCGCTGTCCGGCATGCAGGTCAGAATAGACGCGGCAACGTCGCCATCCGGAATGGCAAACACGCGCACGCCGAGTGCCTGCAGATAAGAGATGGTGGCGTCGTGGCGCGGTTTCGCCAGAATGGTCACGGTGAGTTCGTTGAGCGGTTTAGCCAGCGCCGCCGCGATATTGCGCAGGTTGGCGTCCAGCGGCAGGCTGAGATCGATTGCACCTTTCGCTCCAGGGCCGACAATCAGCTTTTCCATGTACATGTCCGGCGCGTTGAGGAAGCTGCCTTTATCGCCCACAGCCAGCACCGCCAGGGCGTTGGCCTGGCCCATCGCCGTCATGCGCGTGCCTTCGATCGGGTCCACCGCGATATCCACCGCATCGCCTTTGCCGGTCCCGACCTTTTCACCGATGTAGAGCATCGGCGCTTCGTCGATCTCGCCTTCACCGATGACGATAGTGCCGTCGATGTTGACCTGGTTAAGCACAATGCGCATGGCGTGGACGGCCGCGCCGTCTGCGGTATTTTTGTCGCCACGACCCAGCCATTTATAGCCTGCAAGGGCGGCTGCTTCGGTGACGCGGGAAAACTCGATAGCAAGTTCACGTTTCATGAGGGACTCGTACAATCAAAAGGAATTGCACGAAGTTTATCACAGAGTGGGGAGGGGTGAGGGGTCCGGTGCGGTCGATGCCCCTCACCCTAACCCTCTCCCCAGGGGAGAGGGAATATAGGCTTACTCTTCGTGCTCTTCCCACGCCAGGGCGCGTTTCACCGCTTTCTTCCAGCCGCTGTAGCGGTAGTTGCGCTCGGTGGTTTCGATGCCAGGGCGGAATTCGCGTTCGATGACCGCTTTCTCCTGCAGCTCGTCCAGGTTCTGCCAGAAGCCTACCGCGAGACCCGCAAGATACGCCGCGCCCAGTGCCGTCACTTCACGTACTTCAGGGCGCTCAACGCGGGTGCCCAGAATGTCGGACTGGAACTGCATCAGGAAGTTGTTGGCCACCGCGCCGCCGTCCACGCGCAGGGCGTGCAAACGAATGCCGGAGTCTGCCTGCATCGCTTCCAGCACGTCACGCGTCTGGTAGGCGATGGATTCCAGGGTCGCACGAATGATGTGGTTTGAGTTCACCCCGCGCGTCAGGCCGAAAATTGCGCCGCGGGCATACGGGTCCCAGTACGGTGCGCCCAGACCGGTGAACGCTGGCACCACGTACACGCCGTTGGTGTCTTTCACTTTGGTCGCGAAGTACTCGGAGTCAAACGCATCGCTGATCAGCTTCATCTCGTCGCGCAGCCACTGAATAGATGCGCCCGCCATAAACACTGCACCTTCCAGGGCATAGTTCACCTCGCCGCGCGGGCCGCAGGCGATGGTAGTCAGCAGGCCGTTTTCTGATTTCACCGCTTTCTCGCCGGTGTTCATCAGCATAAAGCAGCCGGTGCCGTAGGTGTTCTTCGCCATCCCTTCCTTGACGCACAGCTGGCCGAACAGCGCCGCCTGCTGGTCACCGGCGATACCGGCGATAGGAATACGGGTGCCGCCTTTACCGCCGATGTTGGTCTGGCCGTAGACTTCAGACGACTTACGCACTTCAGGCAGCATCGCGCGCGGAATATCCAGCGCGTCCAGCATCTTGTCATCCCACTCCAGGGTGTTGATGTTGAACAGCATGGTGCGCGAGGCGTTAGTGTAGTCAGTAACGTGGACACGTCCCTGAGTCATCTTCCAGATAAGCCAGGTATCGACGGTACCGAACAGCAGCTCGCCGCGTTTTGCACGCTCGCGTGAACCTTCCACGTGGTCGAGGATCCACTTCACTTTGGTGCCGGAGAAGTACGGGTCAACCACCAGACCGGTGGCGCTACGCACGTACTCTTCCATCCCGTCACGCTTAAGCTGTTCGCAGATCTCTGACGTACGGCGGCACTGCCAGACGATGGCGTTGTAAATCGGCTTACCGGTTTCGCGTTCCCACACCACGGTGGTTTCACGCTGGTTGGTAATACCAATCGCGGCGATTTCGTCGGAACTGATGTCGGCTTTCGCCAGCACTTCCACCAGCGTGGAGCTTTGTGACGCCCAGATCTCCATCGGGTCGTGTTCTACCCAGCCTGGACGAGGATAGATTTGTTCAAATTCGCGCTGTGACACGCTGACGATATTCGCGTCATGATCCATTACGACAGCGCGGGAGCTGGTAGTGCCCTGGTCGAGCGCAACGATATATTTTTTTTCGGTCATGGTATGTGTCCCGTAGTCAGATTACAGCGAAGCTTTTTGTTGTGCGGTAGAAGTCGTTTCCTTCTCCTCTTCCACACAGGTGTCGCACGGTAAGTGGCGACCAATTAATTTGCGATAGCCAAATGCACCCAGTGCCGCCCCTACGACTGGTCCGAACAGCGGTACCAGGAAGTAAGGAATATCTTTGCCGCCGGTGAAAGCCACGTCGCCCCATCCTGCAAAGAAGGCGAAGGTTTTTGGACCCAGGTCACGCGCCGGGTTCATCGCAAACCCTGTTAACGGCCCCATGGACGCACCGATGACGGCGATCAGCAGGCCAATCAGCAATGGCGCCAGCGGGCCACGCGGAATGCCGTTACCATCATCGCCCAAAGCCATAATGACGCCCATCAGAATAGCGGTAATCACCATTTCAACTGCGAACGCCTGCACAAAATTGATATGCGGGTTAGGGTAGGTTGAGAAGATGCCTGCCAGATCCAGACTTTCGACGCTACCGCGCACCATATGATGCGTCTGTTCGAAGTCGATGAAAAGATTGTAATAAAGCCCGTAAACTAACGCCGCTGCGCAAAACGCGCCGGCAAATTGAGAAATAATGAAGGGAACAACTTTGCGTCCGTCGAAGCACGCGAACAGCCACAGTGCGATAGTCACCGCCGGGTTAAGATGTGCGCCAGAGACCCCTGCAGTCAGGTAGATGGCCATCGCCACGCCCAGACCCCAGATGATACTGATTTCCCACTGACCAAAACTGGCACCCGCCACTTTCAGTGCAGCGACACAGCCCACTCCGAAGAATATCAACAACCCGGTACCAAGGAACTCGGCAATGCACTGGCCTTTTAAGGTTGATGTCTGACTCATAATCGGAATCCTGAAGAAATTGATGTTTATTGTTAGCGTGGCCGCCCGTGACAGCCACGATGCCCTGTAGACATAGTGTTAATTTATCGTTAACGAGCAAAAACGAGAAATATCGAAATTAAAATGTGTGGTCTGCGTCAATAAAATGAGCGTTTTCGCGCCATAAAGCGCGTTTTTGCATCAGTCGCGCACGGTGAGCTGAATCATTTTTTTAACGAATGGGTTAACAACTTAGAGGTATATGCCGCGAACGCACCAGGACGAGGCCGAAAAGTGTTGCAAACCGCGATCTGCGTGGCATGCCGCTGGACAGGGGCGACTGCGCTCCATACAATCGGAACATATGTTGTGCGCGTTTACGTTAAAGCGTCGCCTTGCAATTCAGGAGAGGTAGGATCATGTCTTTAGAAGTGTTTGAGAAACTGGAAGCGAAAGTACAGCAGGCGATTGACACCATCACGCTGCTGCAGATGGAAATTGAAGAGCTGAAAGAGAAGAACAACAGCCTGGCGCAGGAAGTTCAGAACGCTCAGCACGGCCGCGAAGAACTGGAGCGCGAAAACAACCAGCTGCGTGAACAGCAGAACGGCTGGCAGGATCGCCTGCAGGCGCTGCTGGGACGTATGGAAGAGGTTTAATTCTGTCGGGATTGAACAGAAATAGTCGGGTAAGCGTCGCCGCTACCCGGCTTTTTTTATGGTTCTCGCTGACTGACATCCAACCATAAAAAAGGCCGCCCAAGGCGGCCTTAACGCTACTTGTCCTGCGCTGTCGTGGTAAACGCAACAAACCCGATCGGTTCATCACTTTTTACAACGAGTACGCTGGCGACAATGAACGCGATACAAAATAGCGTTTCATTATGCGGTCCCTGCGGCTAACCGCTCCACCGTTCACCACCGGTGATAAGTCGGTGGACACAAGCCTGGTTAAAGGCTGCTTTACGGTTGTGGTTACACCTTTCCCTGGACCGATGCCCATGTGCGAAATGGCGGAAAGGGACGCTGCATCATAATGAGCAATAGCAGCGTAGTTAAGGTTTTCATAGATAATTAGGAATTTATAAAGGGTCGATGAGGTTACCTGAGGTTTGAACCAGGGTAAGATAAAAATCCTGGTTAAAGGTTGCAAAACTTCCCAACGGACCGCGAATCCCGAGGGACAAAAAAACCGCCACATTGCTGTTGGCGGTTTTTTTATGGTTCACGCTTATGGTTTTATTACTCGATATCCAGCGGATCTTCAGAAAGGATAATGCCGGTATTATCGGCGTAGAGATGATCGCCTGAGAAGAAGGTCACGCCGCCGAAGTTAACGCGCACGTCGCTTTCGCCGATGCCGTCACCCGCAGCGCCTACCGGAATGGCCGCGATGGCCTGAATTCCAATATCCAGGTCTTCGAGATCGTCTACCTGACGCACGGAACCGTACACCACAAGGCCTTCCCACTCGTTCTGGACGGCAATGCCAGCCAGTTCAGCATCAATCAGTGCGCGACGCACGGACCCGCCGCCGTCGACCACCAGAACGCGGCCACGGCCGTTCTGTTCGAGCAGATCGTACAGCAACCCGTTGTCCTCGAAACATTTCACCGTGACGATTTGCCCGCCAAACGATGACCGCCCACCAAAGTTGGAGAACAGCGGTTCAACGACGTTGACATCTTCCTGGTAGATGTCACAAAGCTCGGAGGTATCGTATTTCATAGGTTTAACGCTCAGTTGCTGCGAATGTGTTCAGTATATCGTGCGAAATGCGTTGTTGGCAAAATCATCAATTGTTAATTGATATTTGTCAGCTAACTGAGCGTCTGGCTTAACACAATCCCGATGACGAACAACAGGTTAGTCAGCAGCGCGCCTTTTACCGTTCGCTCCAGCATTGGCGGCATGGCTGCCGGGCTGAGTTCACGCATCACAAAGCGGGCCTGCTTAACCAGCAGCGGCGCGGCAAGCACAAACAGCCAGCCCCACAGACTGTGCAGGGAAATCAGGTTAAACAGCGCCAGGCAAACCAGCGCGCCAATAAGCAGGCAGGCATGATAGCGGCGCGCATTCACCGGCCCCAGACGCACCGCCAGCGTGTTCTTGCCGTTCTCACGATCGCTGTCGATATCGCGCAGATTATTGATATTGAGTACCGCCGTCGCCAGCAGGCCGCAGGCGGTCGCCGGGAGGAACAGGGCAGGGATCACCGTATGCGCCTGTAAGTACCAGCTCCCCATTACGCTCAGCCAGCCGAAGAACACCAACACGGAGATATCCCCAAGGCCAATATAGCCGTAAGGGCGCGTGCCGACGGTGTAGGTGATGGCCGCGATAATGGCGAGCAGGCCCAGCACCAGGAAACCAATGAAGTCGCTGGTAGTTTTCGAGGCGACCGTCACCAGCGCCAGGCCAGATAAGCAAATCAGCACCACGGTGATAATCAGCGCACGCTTCATCTGTGCCTGGGTGATCCCCCCTTTTGCATCCCGCGCAGCGGTCCGATACGGTCAGGCTTGTCGCTGCCTTTTACCGCATCGCCATAATCGTTCGCGAGGTTAGAGAGGATTTGCAGCAGCCCGGCGGTAAGGAGCGCCAGACCTGCCACCAGCGGATCGAAATGCCCTTGCCACCAGGCAAGCGCGGTGCCGACAATAATGGCGGCAAAAGCCAGAGGAAGCGTTTTAGGGCGCAGACTTTCGAGCCACGCCTGAGTACGGCTGATATCAGTCATAGTAATTTAGCCAATAAAAATGGGGGCCTTAGCCCCCATTAACAGTGATGAGAATGCAGTAACCGCGATTATAGGATAAAACGGCTCAGATCTTCATCTGCCACTAACGCATCCAGATGTTTGCTCACATAGTCTGCGTCGATGGTAATGGTTTGACCGTTGAGGTCGCTCGCGTCATATGAGATGTCTTCTACCAGGCGTTCCAGCACGGTGTGCAGACGACGCGCACCGATGTTCTCGGTGGTTTCGTTGACCTGCCATGCAGCCTGGGCGATACGCTTGATACCGTCTTCGGTGAACTCGAGGTTCACGCCTTCGGTCGCCATCAGCGCCTTGTACTGTACGGTAGCAGAGGCGTTTGGCTCCGTCAGGATGCGCTCGAAATCTTCGGTGGTCAGCGCCTGCAGCTCAACGCGGATCGGCAGACGACCCTGCAGTTCGGGGATCAGATCCGACGGGCTGGCTACCTGGAATGCACCGGAAGCGATAAACAGAATGTGGTCCGTTTTCACCATGCCGTGCTTGGTAGAGACGGTGCAGCCTTCAACCAGCGGCAGCAGATCGCGCTGTACGCCTTCGCGGGACACGTCCGGACCGGAGCTATTGCCGCCGCGCTTACAAATTTTGTCGATTTCGTCGATAAACACGATACCGTGCTGCTCAACCGCGTCGATAGCGTCCTGCTTCAGCTCTTCCGGATTCACCAGCTTCGCCGCTTCTTCTTCAATCAGCAGCTTCATCGCGTCTTTGATTTTCAGCTTACGCGCTTTCTGCTTTTGGCCGCCCAGGTTCTGGAACATGGACTGCAGCTGGCTGGTCATCTCTTCCATGCCCGGAGGCGCCATGATTTCCACGCCCATCGGCGCGGCCGCGAGGTCGATCTCAATCTCTTTGTCGTCCAGCTGGCCTTCACGCAGTTTTTTGCGGAATGCCTGACGCGCGGCTGAAGGCTCAGCCTGCTGTTCAGCCTGGCCCCAGTTGTTTTTCGCCGGTGGGATCAGCACGTCGAGAATACGCTCTTCGGCCATCTCTTCCGCGCGGTAGCGGTTTTTCTCAATCGCCTGGACGCGCACCATCTTAATTGCAGAATCGGTCAGGTCGCGGATGATGGAGTCCACTTCTTTACCCACATAGCCCACTTCGGTGAACTTGGTGGCTTCAACTTTGATGAACGGCGCGTTCGCCAGCTTCGCCAGACGACGGGCGATTTCGGTTTTACCGACGCCGGTCGGGCCGATCATCAGAATGTTTTTCGGGGTGACTTCGTGACGCAGCTCTTCATCAAGCTGCATACGACGCCAGCGGTTACGCAGCGCGATAGCCACGGAGCGCTTAGCGTTATCCTGGCCGATAATGTGTTTGTTCAGTTCGCTGACAATTTCGCGTGGGGTCATTTCAGACATGGGAGATCCTTACGCTTTGGAGGTCAATTCTTCGATGGTGTGGTTGTGGTTGGTATAGATGCAGATATCACCTGCAATATCCAACGCCTTCACCGCGATATCACGCGCGTTCATGTCGGTATTTTCCAACAGCGCGCGGGCTGCAGCCTGGGCATAAGGGCCGCCAGAGCCGATGGCAATCAGGTCGTTTTCCGGCTGAATCACGTCACCGTTACCGGTGATGATAAGCGAAGCGGTTTCATCCGCGACCGCCAGCAGCGCTTCGAGCTTGCGCAGCATACGGTCGGTACGCCAGTCCTTTGCCAGCTCAACGGCAGCCTTCACCAGATGACCCTGGTGCATTTCCAGCTTGCGTTCAAACAGTTCAAACAGCGTGAAGGCATCCGCCGTGCCGCCTGCAAAACCGGCGATCACTTTGTCGTTGTAGAGACGACGGACTTTCTTCACGTTGCCTTTCATGACGGTATTACCCAGCGTGGCCTGGCCATCACCGGCAATTACCACCTGGCCGTTACGGCGTACACTTACTATTGTTGTCACGAGCAGACCCCCTGGTTACAGATTCGGGAAACAGAAGCCCTGAGCCTGTGCTCAGGGCTGAATTAAATGATAGATGGGGGGGATTTTGGGGGTTTCAACCCCCGGAGGCGAGTCGAATGCAGTTTGTGTGGCCAGCCACTTTCAAACGGGAAATGGTGCCGTCTGCGTTTTCTTTGCCTTTAACCGGGCCGATCACCACGCGGTTCCAGCCGTTATTGGTGGTAATGCGTGAGTCAAATCCTTCAAATGCCAGTTGAGCACGTACCGTTTCCGCCTGCTCGGCACCTTTAAACGAACCGCACTGCACCATCCAGCGGCGCTCGTCTTTTTTCTCTGCCGTCTGCTTCGGCGCTTCGGTCTCTTTGGTCACCGGCGCGGCCTGCTGCGTTTTCGGCTGCTGCGCGGTGGTATGCGCTGGCGTCTGGAGCAGATCCTGATACGGCTGCGCCGCTTGCTTTGGCGGCTGCGCTTTTGGCTGTTGAACAGGCTGCGACTGCACCGTACGCGTCTGCTGCTGCGGTTGCTGGTATGGCTGGGCCTTCGGCTGCTGTACCGGCTGAGTTTGCGTCCACTGCTGCTGTTGCTGCTGTTGAATTTGTGCCTGGCGCTGACGCTGCAGCTGCAACGTTTGCTGACGCTGCGCTGGCGTTTGTTCATTCCACGGCACTTCATTCAGCTGCGTCGGCTGCTGGCGCATATCGGCCTGCATCTGTGCCAGCAGCTGGCGCTGCTCGTCCGTCAGCTGATCGGCATTCTTCACTTCGCCACCGGCTGAGGGCTCAGTAGGCGCACGCACGCCGGGCTGACGACTTTCCAGCTCTTTAATATAGCGCCAGCGCTCTTCAGGTTTCGGCGGCAGACCATTTCCCACCACTTTGTTGCCCTGAAGGGCCTCGGACTCTTCTTTTTTATGGTGCGTGATGAAGTACAGGCCGCCAATAAAGGCCACCAGCACGGCCGCAGCAATAGCGACCATTGCTGGCGAGACCGCAGGCAGATTACGCTGCTTGCTTTTTGAACTGCTCTTTTTGCGTCGCGAAGGTGCCGGCTGGCCGCGACGTACATAATCTCGTTGTGCCACTATCGTTTCGCTGTATTTATTCGTTCGTCAGCCCGCCATGTTACTTAAGCGGCGGGGCTTTGACCAGATAAGGGTGTCCGAAAGGCGTTTACTTTAAGTCAATGCCTGGGTAGAGCCGCGAATAATCAGCTCGCAGTCCAGCAAACGCGAGCCGCTGCTAACCGTTTGACCCTGCAGCTGATCCAGCAGAAGCAGCATCGCTTCGCGGCCAATCTGATAGCGCGGTTGTGAAACGGTGGAGAGCGGTGGATCGCAAAACTCTGAAAGTGAAATGTTATCGAATCCGATAATCGACAAATCTTTCGGCACGCGTAAGCCACGGCGCTTGGCGTGTGAAAGCGCACCCAGCGCCATCACGTCGCTGTGGCAGAACACCGCCGTTGGCGGTTCCGGCAGCGCCAGCAGTTTCTCCAGCGCCTGTCCACCCGCTTCAAAGGTAAAATCACCGCGCGCAATATAGTGCGGATCGACAATCGCACCGGTACGGCGCAGCGCCTGAACATAGCCCTGCAGGCGGTAGTGGCACAGCGGCATCTCTTCCGGCCCGGCAATGCAGCCAATCCGCTTATGCCCCAGCTCCTGGAGATAGTTTACGGCGTTGAACGCGGCGGTGAGGTTATCAATGTGGACCGTCGGTAGCTCAAGCTCAGGCGCAAATTCGTTGGCCATTACCATCGGCGGTAAATTGCGCTGTTCTTCGATGCTGGCATCAAACGGCAGGCGCGAGCCAAGCAGCAGCATGCCGTCAATCTGCTTGGTGATAATGAGGTCGATAAAGGTTTTTTCCTGCTGGTTCTGGTGAGCGCAGTCGCCAATCAGCACCAGATAGCCCTGCTCCGCCGCCGTCACTTCGATACCGCGAATGATCTCGCTGAAGAAGGGATCGCAGATATCCGGCACTATTACCAGGATGGTCCGCGATTCATTGCGCTTGACGTTCCGCCCCATCGCCTGCGGGAAATACCCCACTTCCAGCGCCGCCTGTTCAACCTTGTTACGGGTCGCCTGGGAGACTTTATCCGGGTTCATTAATGCGCGGGACACGGTTGCCGTTGAGACTTGTGCTTTCTCGGCAACGTCTTTCATGGTCGCCGTGGCAACCTCTTTCCTGGACTTCAACGTCTTCTCCTCGCCTGAACACCGAACTGCGGACATCACCATTTTTACAGATAGTTAATGGAATCGGTTACAGAATTTTCATAAAAAGTGTGAGGCGCGTTAAATTTTTCGATCCGTCTTCAGCCTTCGATGGGATCGACGTCCAGTACCCACTTCACTTTACGCGCTTCCGGCAGGGTATTGATGAGCGCCAGCGTGCCGCTGACGATGTGCTGCAGGCGAATACGCGAGGGGTGCTGAAGTAAAATCTGCCAGCGGAAACGTCCACCGCGTTTTGGCGCCAGCGCCGGCACCGGGCCCAGGATCCACAGCTGGTTATCCACCAGCGGGCTGGCCTGCAGGAGATTCCTCAGCTGTTGCAGGAAAAGCGGCGCCTGCTGGTTGTTATGATCCTCCGCGCGGATGATGACGTGGCTGGTCCACGGCGGCAGCTGCATGGTCTGGCGTTCGGCCAGCGCCTGCTCGGCAAAGGCGTCATAGCCTTTGTGCAGCAGAGTCTGTAGCAGCGGGTGCTCAGGGTGGTGCGTTTGCAGTACCACCTCGCCCTGTTTCCCCGCGCGTCCGGCACGCCCGGCAACCTGGGTATAAAGCTGGGCGAAGCGCTCGGCGGAGCGGAAATCTGCCGAGAACAGCGCGCCGTCGACGTCCAGCAGGGCGACCAGCGTCACGTCCGGGAAGTGGTGCCCTTTGGCCAGCATCTGGGTGCCAATCAGGATGCGCGCGCCGCCGCGATGCACTTCCGCCAGCTGCTGCTCCAGCGCCCCCTTGCGGCTGGTGGTGTCCCGGTCGATTCGGGAAATAGGCACGTCCGGGAAGAAAGGGCCAAGCGCCTGTTCCAGCTGTTCCGTTCCCAGTCCCACCGGCACGATATGCGTGGAACCACATGACGGGCACTGGCGAGGCACGGGACGCTGGCTGTCGCAGTGGTGGCAGCGCAAATGTCGCTGGGCCTGATGGAAGGTGTAGTAGTGGTCGCAGCGCGGGCACTCGGCAATCCAGCCGCAGTCGTGGCACAGCAGGGCGGGGGCAAATCCGCGACGGTTGAGGAACAGGATGACCTGGTTCCCCGCCTGCAAATGCTGGCGCATGCGGGAAATCAAGGCGGGCGCTAAGCCGGCCTGCACCTGCTGGCCTTTGAGATCCAGCACGTGCTGAATGGCCGGGCGGGCATTCCCCGCGCGGCGCGTCAGGCGCAGCATGTGGTATTTACGCTGGCGCACGTTGTGCAGCGTTTCGAGCGCAGGCGTGGCGGATCCGAGAATAATAGGGATTTGCTCGCTGTGCGCACGGTAGACCGCCAGATCGCGGGCGTGATAGCGCCAGCCTTCCTGCTGTTTATAGGAGCTGTCGTGCTCTTCGTCGATGACGATAACGCCGAGGTTTTTAAACGGCGTAAACAGCGACGAGCGGGTGCCGATCACAATCGCCGCTTCGCCGTTTTTCGCTTTCAGCCAGGCGCTGAGGCGCTCGCTGTCGTTCAGCCCGGAGTGCAGCACCTCAACGGGCGCGTTAAAGCGCTCGCGGAAGCGGGCGATGGTTTGCGGCGTCAGGCCGATTTCCGGCACCATCACCAGCGCCTGTTTGCCCTGCGCGAGCACGTTTTCCAGCACGCTCAGATAGACTTCGGTCTTGCCGGAGCCCGTCACGCCCGCCAGCAGCCAAGCGGAAAAGTGGTCCGAGGCGCTATGAATGGCGCCTACCGCGGTAGCCTGCTCGGTATTCAGGCGCAGGCGATCGCCCGAGACAGAGAAGCCGTCGCGCCAGTCGTGAAGGGCGGGCGCTTCGCTGGCCAGCTCGCTCAACCCTTTCTTTCTTAATGCCTGTAGCGCCGTTTCGCTGACCTCAAGCTCGTCGACCTGGTGCCGCCAGATTTTTCCCTGACGCAGCGCCGCCAGCGCCTGCTGCTGTTTCTGCGAACGCTTCAGGCTGTTGATGTCCACGGCCTGCCCCTGTTCGGTGGCAAACCAGTACCACATCGGGGCGTGGCTGGCGCTCTTGCCCTGGCGCAGCAGGATCGGCAGGGCGTGGAACAGGACGTCGCCAATCGGGTGATGATAATAATCTGCCGCCCACAGCAGCAGTCGCCAGGTGCTGGTGGAGTAAACCGGCTCGCTGTCCAGCACCTCAACCACCGATTTCAGTTCATTGAGGGGCAATTCGCTTTTATCGCTGACGGAGACGACGATCCCCACGCGCTGCTGTTTGCCAAACGGCACGGTCACGCGACAGCCCGCTTTGGCGCTCATGCTGTCGGGCAGCAGGTAGTCAAAGGTGCGGGGAAGCGGAACGGGCAGGGCAACGTGAGCGACGGGCATCGAATCTTCCTGACTTGAAAAGTGACGCGTTAGTATACACATTAGTAAAAGCGGCGTGCGGATCAGTTTGCATACGTTGGTTAAATTCTGTATGATTCGCCGCCTTTGGTGTACTTTACGCCAAAGAACTTACATTCAACATCGCGTGGTGTCTGGCGTTAGGGCTGGAAGAGCGACGCGGCCTTAACTGAGGTTCTCCCATGAAAAAAGATATTCACCCGAAATACGAAATGATTACTGCAAACTGCTCTTGCGGTAACTCTATCCAGATCCGCTCTACCGTGGGTCACGATCTGAACCTGGACGTGTGCGGCAAATGCCACCCGTTCTACACTGGTAAGCAGCGTGATGTTGCAACCGGTGGCCGTGTTGACCGCTTCAACAAGCGTTTCAGCATCCCGGGCGCTAAATAAGTTTCCCGAAAAAAAGGCACCGCAAGGTGCCTTTTTTGTATCCGCTTCTCAGTATTCCCACGTCTCCGGGTCAATACCCAGTTCACGCATGATCACCTTCGCCTCTTCCGGGATTTCGTCGCTACGCTCTTTGCGCAGATCGTCATCGTTCGGCAACGGTTGGCCGGTAAACGCATGCAGGAACGCTTCGCACAGCAGTTCGCTGTTGGTCGCGTGACGCAGGTTGTTCACCTGACGACGCGTACGTTCATCGGTGAGGATCTTCAACACCTTCAGAGGAATGGAAACCGTAATTTTCTTTACTTGCTCACTCTTCTTACCGTGCTCAGCGTATGGGCTGATATATTCGCCGCTCCATTCAGCCATGAGATACCTTTAATCCTCTCAGTCATTAATCTAAAGGTGCAAACCGGTCACTGCCCGTTTTGAACCGTAATCTTGCGTAGTTTACCGTAGAGACGATACCGTGGCACGGATATTGCCGCTGCAGCGTGCACTAAAGCATATAATTTTAACGGCTATTTGCGCATTGCTCAATCTATACGCAAAGAAGTTTAGATGTCCAGATGTATTGACGTCCATACTTTCAATGTTTACTCTGGTGGCTGACTTTTCACCTCATTCGCCAGGAAGCCCTCACCATGACGCGTAAACAGGCCACGATCGCAGTGCGTAGCGGATTAAATGATGACGAGCAGTACGGCTGCGTTGTCCCGCCCATTCATCTTTCCAGCACCTACAATTTCACCGGATTTAATGAACCGCGCGCGCATGACTACTCGCGTCGCGGCAACCCTACGCGTGATGTAACCCAGCGCGCGCTGGCGGAACTGGAAGGCGGCGCGGGTGCGGTATTAACCAATACCGGTATGTCTGCCATTCACCTGGTGACCACGGTGTTCCTGAAGCCTGGCGATCTGCTGGTTGCGCCGCACGACTGTTACGGCGGCAGCTATCGTCTGTTTGATAGCCTGGCAAAGCGCGGCTGCTACCGCGTGCTGTTTGTCGATCAAAACGACGAACAGGCGCTGAAACAGGCGCTGGCAGAGAAGCCGAAGCTGGTTCTGGTGGAAAGTCCAAGCAACCCATTGTTGCGCGTTGTCGACATTGCGAAAATTTGTCAGCTCGCAAGGGATGCGGGAGCGATAAGTGTAGTGGATAATACCTTCCTCAGTCCGGCCCTTCAGAACCCGTTAGCACTGGGTGCGGATCTGGTATTGCATTCATGTACTAAATATCTGAACGGCCATTCTGACGTGGTAGCGGGCGTGGTGATTGCAAAAGATCCCGACGTTGTCACGGAACTGGCATGGTGGGCTAATAACATCGGCGTCACCGCGGGCGCGTTCGACAGCTACCTGCTGTTGCGCGGCATCCGCACGCTGTCGCCGCGCATGGACGTGGCGCAGCGTAATGCCCAGGCGATTGTCGATTTCCTGAAAACCCAGCCGCTGGTGAAGAAGCTTTATCACCCGTCGCTGCCGGAAAACCAGGGGCATGAGATTGCCGCGCGCCAGCAGAAGGGATTTGGCGCGATGTTAAGTTTTGAACTGGACGGTGACGAGCAAACGCTGCGTCGCTTCCTGAGCGGGCTGTCATTGTTTACGCTGGCGGAATCCTTAGGTGGGGTTGAAAGCTTGATCTCCCACGCCGCGACCATGACGCACGCAGGTATGGCACCGGAAGCACGTGCCGCCGCCGGGATTTCCGAGACGCTGCTGCGTATCTCGACCGGTATTGAAGATTCTGAAGATTTAATTGCCGATCTGGAAAATGGCTTCCGGGTCGCAGCCAAGGGGTAATCATGAGTGTGATAGCGCAGGCAGGGGCGAAGGGTCGTCAGCTGCACAAGTTTGGTGGTAGTAGTCTTGCTGATGTGAAATGTTATCTGCGCGTCGCAGGGATCATGACCGAATATTCACAGCCGGGTGACATGATGGTTGTCTCGGCGGCGGGCAGCACCACCAACCAGTTGATTAGCTGGCTGAAACTGAGCCAGACCGATCGCCTTTCTGCGCATCAGGTGCAACAGTCCTTACGTCGTTACCAGAGCGAGTTGATTGCCGGCCTGCTGCCTGCGGACATGGCGGACGGGCTGATCAGCGCCTTCACGCATGACCTTGAGCGTCTGGCTGCTCTGCTGGACAGCGGGATTACCGACGCGGTGTATGCCGAAGTGGTGGGCCACGGTGAAGTGTGGTCCGCGCGCCTGATGGCCGCCGTACTGCAACACCTGGGCGTAGACGCGGCCTGGCTCGACGCGCGTGATTTCCTGCGTGCGGAACGCGCCGCGCAGCCGCAGGTGGACGAAGGGTTGTCCTATCCGTTGCTGCAACAGCTGCTGGTGCAGCATCCGGGCAAACGTATTGTCGTCACCGGCTTTATCAGCCGCAGCAACGCCGGTGAAACCGTGCTGCTGGGCCGTAACGGCTCGGACTACTCGGCAACGCAAATTGGTGCCCTGGCGGGCGTGTCCCGCGTTACCATCTGGAGCGACGTGGCCGGTGTCTACAGCGCGGACCCGCGTAAAGTGAAAGATGCCTGCCTGCTTCCGCTGCTGCGTCTCGACGAAGCCAGCGAGCTGGCGCGTCTGGCGGCCCCGGTGCTGCACGCCCGTACGCTGCAGCCGGTTTCCGGCAGCGATATTGACCTGCAGCTGCGCTGTAGCTATACGCCGGATCAGGGGTCTACCCGCATTGAGCGCGTGCTGGCGTCCGGCACGGGCGCGCGCATTGTCACCAGCCACGACGACATCTGCCTGATCGAGTTCCAGGTCCCTGCGGGCCAGGACTTCAGGCTGGCGCATAAAGATATCGACACGATCCTGAAACGCGCCCAGGTGCGTCCGCTGGCCGTTGGCGTGCATAACGATCGTCAGCTGCTGCAGTTCTGCTATACCGCCGAAGTGGCGGACAGCGCGCTGAAAATTCTCGACGAAGCGGGCCTGCCGGGCGAGCTTCGCCTGCGTCAGGGGCTGGCGCTGGTGGCGATGGTCGGCGCGGGCGTCACCCGTAACCCGCTGCACTGCCACCGTTTCTGGCAGCAACTGAAGGGCCAGCCGGTGGAGTTCACCTGGCAGTCGGAAGAGGGCATCAGCCTGGTCGCCGTGCTGCGTAAAGGCCCAACCGAAAGCCTGATTCAGGGTCTGCACACCTCGCTGTTCCGCGCGGAAAAACGCATCGGCCTGGTGCTGTTTGGTAAGGGTAACATCGGTTCCCGCTGGCTGGAGCTGTTCGCCCGCGAACAGGTCACGCTTTCGGCGCGTACCGGGTTTGAATTTATTCTTGCGGGCGTGGTGGATAGCCGCCGCAGCCTGCTGAACTACGAAGGGCTGGATGCCAGCCGGGCGCTTGCCTTCTTTAACGATGAAGCGATTGAGCAGGATGAAGAGTCGCTGTTCCTGTGGATGCGCGCGCACCCGTATGACGATCTGGTGGTGCTGGACGTCACCGCCAGCGAACAGCTTGCCGATCAGTATCTGGATTTCGCCAGCCACGGTTTCCACGTCATCAGCGCCAACAAGCTGGCGGGGGCGAGCAGTACCGATAAATATCGTCAGATCCACGACGCGTTTGAAAAAACGGGCCGCCACTGGCTCTATAATGCCACCGTTGGCGCGGGCCTGCCGGTTAACCATACCGTGCGTGACCTGATTGAAAGCGGCGACAGCATTCTGGCGCTGAGCGGGATCTTCTCCGGCACGCTCTCCTGGCTGTTCCTGCAGTTTGACGGCACCGTACCGTTCACCGACCTGGTGGATCAGGCGTGGCAGCAGGGCTTAACCGAGCCCGATCCGCGCGTTGACCTCTCCGGTAAAGACGTGATGCGCAAGCTGGTAATCCTGGCGCGTGAAGCCGGTTATGACATCGAACCGGATTCCGTACGCGTCGAGTCGCTGGTGCCTGCGGGCTGCGAAGAAGGTTCTGTTGATCACTTCTTCGAAAACGGCGACGAGCTGAATGACCAGATGGTGCAGCGTCTGGAAGCGGCAAACGAGATGGGGCTGGTGCTGCGCTACGTGGCGCGTTTCGAGGCGAACGGTAAGGCGCGTGTGGGTGTCGAGGCGGTGCGTCCTGAGCATCCGCTGGCGGCCCTGCTGCCGTGCGATAACGTCTTCGCCATTGAAAGCCGCTGGTACCGCGATAACCCGCTGGTGATCCGCGGCCCGGGCGCGGGGCGCGACGTCACCGCTGGGGCTATCCAGTCCGATATTAACCGTCTGGCTAAGCTGCTGTAAAAAGTGAATTTCCCTCTCCCTGTGGGAGAGGGTTAGGGTGAGGGCATCAGACCGAGCTCACCCTCATCATGAACTCCCTTCATCTTCCCTGAGCAAACCTCACCGTTATTGTGATTATTTCTGTTGACGTCACGCCGCTTTTCCGTCATTTTTACATCTGGACGTCTAAACGTATAGAAGTTCACAACACAACAGACAATGACACGCGAAAGATAGAGGTAAGGTATGAGCTTTTTTCACGCCAACCAGCGGGAAGCACTGAATCAGAGCCTGGCCGAAGTAAACGGCCAGATTAACGTCTCTTTTGAATTTTTCCCGCCGCGCACCAGTGAAATGGAGCAAACCCTGTGGAGCTCTATCGATCGCCTGAGCAGCCTGAAGCCGAAGTTTGTCTCCGTGACCTACGGTGCCAACTCCGGCGAGCGCGACCGTACGCACAGCATTATTAAAGGCATCAAAGATCGTACCGGTCTGGAAGCAGCGCCGCATCTGACCTGTATTGACGCCACCCGCGATGAGCTGCGCGCCATTGCCCAGGACTACTGGAACAATGGGATTCGCCATATCGTTGCCCTGCGTGGCGATCTGCCGCCGGGAAGCGGCAAGCCGGACATGTACGCTACCGATCTGGTCGCGCTGCTGAAAGACGTTGCTGATTTTGATATCTCCGTGGCCGCCTACCCTGAAGTCCACCCGGAAGCGAAAAGCGCCCAGGCGGATTTGCTTAACCTGAAGCGTAAGGTGGAGGCCGGTGCCAACCGCGCCATCACCCAGTTCTTCTTTGACGTGGAAAGCTATCTGCGCTTCCGCGACCGCTGCGTCTCGGCAGGTATCGACGTCGAAATTATCCCGGGCATTCTGCCAGTCTCTAACTTCAAACAGGCGAAGAAGTTCGCCGATATGACCAACGTTCGCATTCCGCTGTGGATGTCCAAAATGTACGAAGGGCTGGACGATGACGCGGAAACCCGCAAGCTGGTGGGGGCCAATATCGCGATGGACATGGTGAAGATCTTAAGCCGCGAAGGGGTGAAGGACTTCCACTTCTACACGCTTAACCGCGCGGAGATGAGCTACGCCATTTGTCATACGCTGGGCGTTCGTCCGGCGTAATCAGCAAAAAGCCCTCATAAAGTGAGGGCTTTTTAATCAGATAAAAAGTTAAAAGGTATTAACTATCGAATCTGTGGATTAATTCAACTATATCTTATTGCTAGTGGTGTATATCGTAACGGTATCACTGTAAAGGGAGCATAGCGATGAGCACGTCAGACGAGACCAATAACGCGGCATCCGCCGGCAAATGTCCGTTCCATCAGGGCGGCGTCGATCACAGCGCGGGTGCAGGTACCGGCAGCAAAGAGTGGTGGCCTAAACAACTCCGCATCGATCTTCTAAACCAACATTCCAACCGTTCGAACCCTCTGGGTGAAGACTTCGACTACCGCAAAGAATTCAGCAAGCTCGACTATTCCGCCCTCAAGGGCGATCTCAAAGCCCTGTTAACCGATTCTCAACCCTGGTGGCCTGCCGACTGGGGCAGCTACGCGGGTCTGTTTATTCGCATGGCCTGGCACGGTGCCGGTACTTACCGCTCCGTTGACGGACGCGGCGGTGCCGGACGCGGCCAACAGCGCTTTGCGCCGCTGAACTCCTGGCCTGATAACGTCAGCCTGGATAAAGCGCGCCGCCTGCTGTGGCCAATCAAGCAAAAATACGGACAAAAAATCTCCTGGGCCGACCTGTTTATTCTCGCGGGTAACGTGGCGCTGGAGAACTCCGGCTTCCGCACCTTTGGTTTTGGCGCCGGTCGTGAAGACGTCTGGGAACCGGATCTGGACGTGAACTGGGGTGATGAAAAAGCCTGGCTGACCCACCGTGACCCGGAAGCACTGGCGAAACGCCCGCTGGCGGCCACCGAAATGGGGCTGATTTACGTGAACCCGGAAGGGCCAAACGCCAGCGGTGAACCGCTGTCTGCTGCGGCGGCGATCCGCGCCACCTTTGGCAACATGGGTATGAACGACGAAGAGACCGTCGCGCTGATTGCCGGCGGCCATACGCTCGGTAAAACCCACGGCGCGGGTGAAGCCACGCACGTAGGTACCGATCCGGAAGCCTCGCCGATTGAAGCGCAGGGCTTAGGCTGGGCCAGCACGCACGGCACCGGTATTGGCGCTGACGCCATCACCTCAGGGCTGGAAGTCATCTGGTCGCAAACTCCGACACAGTGGAGCAACTACTTCTTCGAGAACCTGTTCAAATACGAATGGGTGCAGACCCGCAGCCCGGCAGGCGCGATTCAGTTTGAAGCCGTGGATGCGCCAGAAATCATGCCAGACCCGTTTGACCCGTCGAAAAAACGTAAGCCAACCATGCTGGTCACCGACCTGACGCTGCGTTTCGACCCGGAATTCGAGAAAATTTCCCGTCGCTTCCTGAACGATCCGCAGGCCTTTAACGAAGCCTTCGCGCGCGCGTGGTTCAAACTGACCCACCGTGATATGGGGCCAAAAGCGCGGTACATCGGCCCGGAAGTGCCGAAAGAAGATCTGATTTGGCAGGATCCGCTGCCTCAGCCGGTGTTCCATCCGACGCAGGAAGACATTGAAAGCCTGAAAGCGGAAATCGCGGCCTCTGGCCTCTCCGTGAGCGAGCTGGTTTCCGTGGCTTGGGCGTCTGCATCGACCTTCCGCGGCGGCGACAAGCGCGGCGGCGCCAACGGCGCGCGTCTGGCGCTGGCGCCTCAGCGCGACTGGGATGTAAACGCCGCGGCGGTACGTGCGTTACCGGCTCTGGAAGCAATTCAGCGCACCACCAACAAAGCGTCACTTGCGGATATCATCGTGCTGGCGGGCGTTGTGGGCGTTGAGCAGGCGGCGAAAGCCGCGGGCGTTTACGTCAACGTGCCGTTCACGCCGGGCCGTGTGGATGCACGTCAGGATCAGACGGATATTGAGATGTTTAACCTGCTCGAACCGATTGCCGACGGCTTCCGCAACTACCGTGCGCAGGTGGATGTGTCTACCACCGAGTCGCTGCTGATCGACAAAGCCCAGCAACTGACCCTGACCGCACCTGAGCTGACGGTGCTGATCGGCGGCCTGCGCGTGCTGGGCACGAACTTTGATGGCAGCAAGAATGGCGTATTCACCAGCCGCGAGGGCGTGCTGAGCAACGACTTCTTCGTGAACCTGCTGGATATGAATACCCAGTGGAAAGCGACCGACGATTCAAACGAGCTGTTTGCCGGTAGCGATCGCGCCAGCGGTGAAGTGAAATACACCGCGACCCGCGCCGACCTGGTCTTCGGTTCGAACGCCGTCCTGCGCGCGCTGGCCGAGGTTTACGCCAGCAGCGATGCGCACGAGAAGTTTGTCCGTGACTTCGTTGCCGCATGGGCGAAGGTGATGGATTTGGATCGGTTTGACGTGAAGTAGCCATTGTGCCGGGTGGCGGCTACGCCTTACCCGGCCTACAAATTAAAGTGCCATGTAGGCCGGGTAAGCGCAGCGCCACCCGGCTTTTTTATTACTCCCACTCCTGCAGGAATCGCTGTCCATACTGGTCTGCCACCAGCAGCGCCGCATACACCTGATCCGGCGTGACGCCCCCCGGCATGTTGTGGATCGTTTCTCCTTCCGCACAAGAGGCTTCGGCAATCAGACGCATTTTGGCCGGAATATCCTCTTTGATGTTCAGCTGTGCCAGGGTGATCGGCAGCCCTACGCTGTGGCAAAGCGCCGCGACGGTCTCAATTTCTTCTACCGGCGCGTTTTCCAGCACCAGCTGCGTCAGCGTACCAAACGCCACTTTTTCCCCATGATAGAAGTGATGCGCGTCCGGCACCGCCGTCATGCCGTTATGAATAGCGTGTGCAGCCGCCAGCCCGCCACTTTCAAAGCCGACGCCGCTGAGATAGGTGTTGGCTTCGATAATGCGTTCCAGCGCAGGCGTTACCACATGCTGTTCCGCCGCCAGCATCGCTTTTTCACCCTCTTCAACCAGCGTGTTGTAGCACAGCTCGGCGAGCGCTAATGCCGCCTGTGTGCATTTACCCCCGGCCATGGTGGTCGCGCCGCTGCGCGAGCAGGCGCGTGCTTCAAACCAGGTCGCCAGCGCGTCGCCAATCCCGGCGGCCAGCAGACGTGCAGGCGCACCTGCTACCACTTTCGTATCCACAATGACCATGTTCGGGTTGTGCGGCAGCATCAGGTAGCGATCGAACTCGCCGCTGTCGGTGTAAATAACGGAAAGGGCGCTGCACGGCGCGTCGGTGGAAGCGATAGTCGGCGCAATGGCGACCGGTACGTCCATAAAGTGAGCCAGCGCTTTCGCGGTATCAAGCGTTTTACCGCCACCAATTCCCAGTACTGCCAGGCAGTCGGCGCTGTCGGCCAACTTTTTCAAGCGATCGATTTCATTTTGCGAACATTCGCCGCCAAACGGCGCGATTTCGGCATGCAGTTCGGCTTTTTTAAAACTCTGGCGCAGGGTGTCTTCGGCAAAACCCAGCACAAACTTATCGCCGACGATCAGCCAGCGGTTTGCCAGGGGTTTCAGATAGTCGCCGAGACGGGTCAGCACATCCGCGCCCTGGATATATTTCCCCGGCGATTGAATGATACGGTCCATAACAGTTCTCCCTTAGAGATTGAGGTTACCAAACGCGTTTTTCCAGTCCTGCTCGAACTTTTCTATGGCCGACTCTACCGCTGGTGTACCGAGCATTTGTTGCGCTACGTCTAAGGGGATCGTGATTGCCTCGCATCCGGCCAGCAGGCAGTCCAGCGCCTGACGCGGTGTTTTAAAGCTGGCAGCCAGCACCATGCTTTCCGGCGCATGCAGTTCAAGCAGGGACTGCAGCTCCTGTACCATGCCAATACCGTCGCCGCCCTGGGCGTCGACGCGGTTGACGTACGGCGCAACGTATTTCGCGCCTGCCAGCGCGGCCAGTAAACCCTGAGCGGCGCTGTAAACGGCGGTGCCCAGCGTGGTAATACCCTCTCTTTTCAGCTCTTTAATGGCGATAAGCCCCTGCGCGGTGACCGGAATTTTCACCACAATACCCGTGATGGCGTTACTCAGGCGTTTGGCCTCCGCCACCATGCCTTCGGCGTCGCGGCTCATGGTTTGAGCAAACAGCGTGCCCTCCGGCCCGATGGCTTGTTGCAGCCGCGGCAGCACGTCCCAGATGGATTCACGGCTGGCGGCAATGATGCTTGGGTTGGTGGTGACGCCCGCGATGGGGAAGATGCGGGCAAGGCGTTCCACTTCCGCCACGTTCGCGGTATCCAGATACAGTTCCATTATTTTTCCTTAAGTCAGAAAGGTTGAATAAAGGATAAGGCCCGGCTGAGTGCGGCGGATACAGGTCAATTTTGCCAAATACTGGACAAATGTAATGTCCTTAGCGAAGTGCGATAGCGATCACAATGCTATTTTTTGGCGATAAGCTGGCTGTGATACTGGCGACGATATTCGGAAGGGGAACGCTCGGTGTGCTTGCGAAAGAGGCGACAAAAGTAGTTGCTGTCAGGAAATCCGCAGCGTGCGGCAATATCTTTAATTTTGAGATCGTAGCCTTTCAGCAGCTGGCGTGCATGTTCCAGCCGCGTTTGTGTCAGATACTCGTTGAACCCCACGTGGCCGATCTTCTGAAAGAGATGGGAAAGGTAGTTCGGCGAGATGTAGAACGCCTGTGCCACGGATTCGCGCGTTAACGAAGAGGCGTAATTTTCTTCGATATAGCTACGAACGGCTTCGAATAGCGCCCGGCTACGGTTAGCGGTGTGGATGTCACTGCCAAGCAGATCCCGGCAGTGGCTGAGCAAGCTTAATACCACCAGCATGGCTGTGTCTTGCTCGTCTGGCTGCATCTGTAATTCGGTGAGCGCTTGCAGAAGAAAAGCACTCGTTCGCGGGCCACGCCGGGGAACCTGTAACTGCTGCAAAAGCGCGTTGTCACACTGTAAATCGAGAGTCAGCTGCTGCTTACCGAAATGTATGCTCAGGACGTTAGGCGGTGGAAGCGTGATGTGTCCAAAGGATGAAAATATCGCCTCACAGGGGGGAACAAGGGTAATGACGAGGCAGGGAGATGTTCGGGGATGCTGTTCAGCCAGCGCTGAGAAATGAATCTGGCCCAGCGGTAGCGTACGGTTCACCAGGTCAGCCAAAATTCGGGTGATATCGGAATACATGAGAAGACTACCGAAACGTGCCGGGCGGCGCTAAAAACGCCTGCCCGGCATAAAGCATTACCCAGTGTTACGCATACCCGCCGCAACGCCCGCAATCGTCACCATCAGCGCCTGTTCAACGCGAGGATCCGGCTCTTTACCTTCCTCTTCCGCCAGGCGGGAACGGTGCAGCAGTTCAGCCTGTAAAACGTTCAGCGGGTCGGTGTAGATGTTACGCAGCTGGATTGATTCGGCGATCCACGGCAGGTCCGCCATCAGGTGCGAGTCGTTGGCAATGTCCAGCACCACTTTGATGTCGCCTTCCAGCAGCTCGCGCAGTTCTTTACCCAACGCCCACAGCTCTGGTTTCACCAGCCGCTGGTCGTAGTATTCCGCCAGCCACAGGTCGGCCTTCGAGAAGACCATCTCCAGCATGCCCAGACGGGTAGAGAAGAAGGGCCAATCGCGGCACATGGTTTCCAGTTCGTTCTGTTTGCCGTCTTCCACCACTTTTTGCAGCGCGGCACCGGCACCCAGCCAGGCGGGCAGCATCAGGCGGTTCTGCGTCCAGGCGAAGATCCATGGAATGGCGCGCAGGGATTCAACGCCACCGGTCGGGCGACGCTTTGCAGGACGCGAGCCCAGCGGCAGTTTACCCAGCTCCTGTTCAGGCGTGGCCGAGCGGAAGTAAGGGACAAAATCTTTGTTTTCACGCACGTAGCCGCGGTATAGATCGCAGGAGATGTCTGACAGCTCGTCCATGATGCGGCACCAGGATTCTTTTGGCTCCGGCGGTGGCAGCAGGTTCGCTTCCAGGATCGCGCTGGTATAGAGCGACAGGCTGCTGATGGTCACTTCCGGCAGGCCGTACTTGAAGCGGATCATCTCGCCCTGCTCGGTCACGCGCAGGCCGCCTTTCAGGCTTCCCGGGGGCTGTGACAGCAGTGCTGCGTGAGCAGGTGCGCCACCGCGGCCAATGGAGCCTCCGCGACCGTGGAACAGGGTCAGCTCAATACCGGCTTTCTCGCAGGTTTTGATCAGCGCATCCTGAGCCTGATACTGCGCCCAGGACGCCGCCATCACGCCCGCATCTTTCGCGGAGTCGGAATAGCCAATCATCACCATCTGCTTGCCCTGAATAAAGCCGCGATACCAGTCGATGTTCAGCAGCTGGGTCATGACGTCGTTGGCGTTGTTCAGGTCGTCGAGGGTCTCAAACAGCGGGGCGACTGGCAGGGCGTAGTCGATGCCCGCTTCTTTCAGCAGAAGATGAACGCCCAGCACGTCGGACGGGGTTTTCGCCATGGAGATCACGTAGGCGGCCACCGATCCTTTCGGCGCATCGACGATCGCTTTACAGGTGTTGAGCACCTCGCGGGTGTCGTTGCTTGGCTCCCAGTTGCGCGGCAGCAGAGGGCGCTTGGAGTTCAGCTCGCGGATCAGGAACGCCTGCTTGTCGGCTTCGGACCAGCTTTCATAGTCGCCGATGCCGAGATAGCGGGTCAGCTCGCCCAGCGCTTCGGTATGACGGGTACTTTCCTGACGCACGTCGATACGCACCAGCGGTACGCCGAAACACTTCACGCGGCGCAGGGTATCAAGCAGTTCGCCGTTGGCGATGATGCCCATGCCGCAGGCCTGGAGTGATTTGTAGCAGGCGTACAGCGGCTCCCAGAGCTGTTCGTCCTGGCTCAGCAGACCTTCCGGCTTCGGCAGGCGCTGGCCTTTAAGGCGCGCTTCCAGCCACGCCTGGGTGGCCATCAGCTGACCGCGCAGCTTTTTCATCAGGAAACGGTACGGCTCGCTGGCGCCTTCTTCGCCGGCCAGCGCGCGCAGTTCCGGCGTCGCTTCAACCATCGACAGCTCGGAGATCAGCACCTGAATATCTTTCAGGAACAGGTCGGTCGCTTTCCAGCGGCTCAGCAGCAGGACGTGACGGGTGATTTCCGCGGTCACGTTCGGGTTGCCGTCGCGGTCACCGCCCATCCAGGAGGTGAAGCGCACCGGCACAAAGTCTACCGGCAGGCGGTAGCCGAGGTTCTCTTCCAGCTGTTCGTTCAGCTCGCGCAGGTAGTTTGGTACCCCTTCCCACAGGCTGTTTTCCACCACCGCAAAGCCCCATTTGGCTTCGTCGACCGGGCTTGGGCGATGCTTACGAATTTCATCGGTATGCCAGGACTGGGCAATCAGCTGGCGCAGACGGCGCATCAGCTGGTTGCGCTCGTAGTCGGCAATGTCTTTGTTATCCAGCTGCTTCAGGCAGCTGTTTACTTCCACCATCTTGTGGATCAGCGTACGACGGGTGATTTCGGTTGGGTGTGCGGTCAGCACCAGCTCCAGCGAAAGGGACTCCACCGCTTTTTTGATGGTGGCTTCGTTGAGGTCTGGCTGGTCTTTAAGTTTACGAAGGGTGCGGGCAATGACTTCCGGGTTGCTGGCCGCTTCGCCGTTTGGCGAAATGCTGTGGTATTGCTCAGCGGTGTTTGCCAGGTTCAGGAACTGGCTGAAGGCGCGGGCAACGGGCAGCAGCTCATCGTTAGAGAGGTTCTGCAAGGTGGTGAGCAGCTCCTGACGACTGGCCTCGTTACCGGCACGGGAAGATTTAGACAGCTTGCGGATGGTTTCAACGCGGTCGAGGATGTTCTCCCCTAATGCGTCTTTGATGGTATCTCCAAGCACTTTGCCGAGCATGCTGACATTACTACGCAACGCGGAATATTGTTCGTTCATAAAAACCCAGTCACCCCATCATTTTTGTTTATGCCCAGGCGAAAATCTTCTGGACATTATTTTGTCATCTCCCTTTATAAAGCCACGTAAAACCCCCGTCGTCAATTGCTGCGAAAACGGTTCAGCAAACGAATAAATGCGGGCAATTTACGAAATTTAATTCGCATTGCGTCAGATAAGCGATGCTTATGGAAATGTGACGGTGATCATGCGATTTGTTGCCCTCACCCGAACCCTCTCCCACGGGGAGAGGGGACTTTTCGGTGCGGTTTTAATGCCAGCAGAAGTGATGCACAACCTGGGTAATCAGCTCGCGGGTGGGCTTGATGAAGCGGGTTTCCAGATATTCATCCGGCTGGTGGGCCTGGTTAATGGAGCCAGGGCCGAGGACCAGCGTCGGGCAAAGCGTTTGAATAAACGGCGCTTCGGTGCAGTAGTTCACCACGTCGGTTTTCTCGCCGAGCAGTTTTTCCACCACCTGAACCAGCTGATGGTCTGGCGGGCATTCGTAGCCCGGGATTGGCGGATGCAGTTCGGAGACCGTCAGGCGTCCCGGCCAGCGCTCGCTCACCGGGGCCAGCGCTTCATTCAGCAGGCCATCCAGATCGCTCAGCGTCATGCCCGGCAGCGGACGGATATCCATATGCAGTTCGCAGCAGGCGCAGATGCGGTTGGACGCATCGCCGCCGTGCAGGCTACCGAGGTTCAGCGTCGGATACGGCACGGTGAATGCCTCGTAGTGATACCGCTCTTTCAGGTCGTCGCGCAGAGTCATAATGCGGCCAATGGCGTCGTGCATCAGCTCAATGGCGTTCACGCCGCGCGCCGGATCGCTGGAGTGGCCGGACTGGCCCAGCACGCGCACCGCGGTAGAAATATGGCCTTTGTGCGCACGAATCGGCTGCAGAGAGGTCGGTTCACCGATGATCGCGCAGTCCGGACGAATCGACGTGTTTTCAGAGAAATAACGTGCGCCCGCCATGCTGGTCTCTTCATCGGCGGTTGCCAGAATGTAGAGCGGTTTTTTCAGCTTCGTCACGTCCACGTCACGCAGCGCGTCGAGGATAAAGGCGAAGAAGCCTTTCATGTCGGCGGTGCCCAGACCGTAGAGCTTGTTGTCATGCTCGGTCAGGGTGAACGGATCGCGCGTCCAGCGGCCATCGTCAAACGGTACGGTGTCGGTATGGCCGGCCAGCAGCAGGCCGCCCGCGCCGGTTCCGGTGCTGGCGAGCAGGTTAAATTTGTGGCGTGTTCCGGGGACGGGCTGAACCTCAACGTTAAACCCAAGATCGCTAAACCAACCCGCCAGCAGATTGATTAAAGACTCATTGCTCTGATCCAGCGCTTCTTCGGTCGCACTGATGGACGGTGTGGCAATCAGGGCGCGGTAGATCTCGATAAATGGCGGTAAGTTCATTTTCATTGTTGACACACCTTAGGTCGTGATAGTATCAATATTCATGCAATAAATGTGAATAAAAATACATTAACGTTGAGCATAAAGGAACCCGATGTTGAATACGCTGATTGTAGGCGCTAGCGGTTATGCGGGCGCAGAGCTTGTAAGCTACGTAAATCGCCACCCTCATATGACCATAACCGCTTTGACCGTGTCAGCGCAAAGCAATGATGCAGGAAAGTTAATTTCCGATTTGCATCCACAGCTTAAGGGCATTGTCGATCTGCCGCTGCAGCCGATGTCTGACATCAGCGAGTTTACCGACGGCGTCGACGTGGTGTTTTTAGCCACCGCGCACGAGGTCAGCCACGACCTTGCGCCGCAGTTCCTGGCGGCCGGCTGCGTGGTGTTTGACCTCTCCGGCGCGTTCCGCGTTAACGACGGCGCGTTCTACGAAAAATATTACGGCTTCACTCATCAGCATCCGGATCTGCTTGAAAAAGCGGTGTACGGCCTGGCGGAGTGGAGTGCGGATAAACTGAAAGAAGCGGACCTGATTGCCGTTCCGGGCTGCTACCCGACGGCGGCGCAGCTCTCCCTGAAGCCGCTGATCGACGCCGGTCTGCTGGATCTGAGCCAGTGGCCGGTGATCAACGCCACCAGCGGCGTGAGCGGTGCGGGGCGCAAGGCCGCTATCTCCAACAGCTTCTGCGAAGTGAGCCTTCAGCCGTATGGCGTGTTTAATCACCGCCATCACCCTGAAATCACCACCCATCTGGGCGCGGAGGTGATTTTTACCCCACACCTGGGCAGCTTCCCGCGCGGGATCCTCGAAACCATCACCTGCCGCCTGAAGTCGGGCGTGACCAAAGAGCAGGTGAGCGAGGCCTTCACGCAAGCGTATGCGGATAAACCGCTGGTGCGTCTGTACGACAAAGGCGTGCCGGCGCTCAAAAACGTGGTTGGCCTGCCGTTCTGCGATATCGGCTTTGCCGTACAGGGCGAGCATCTGATTGTGGTCGCCGCAGAAGATAACTTACTCAAAGGCGCTGCCGCACAGGCAATGCAGTGTGCAAATATTCGTTTCGGCTTCCCTGAAACGCAGGCTCTTATTTAAGGTGTGATGATGAACCCATTAATTATCAAACTCGGTGGTGTACTGCTGGACAGCGAAGAAGCGCTGGAGCGCCTGTTTACCGCGCTGGTGAACTATCGCGAATCGCACCAGCGTCCGCTGGTGATTGTGCACGGCGGCGGCTGCGTGGTGGATGAGCTGATGAAAGGGCTGAATCTGCCGGTGAAAAAGAAAAATGGCCTGCGCGTCACGCCTGCTGACCAGATTGACATCATTACCGGCGCGCTGGCGGGCACGGCGAACAAAACGCTGCTGGCATGGGCGAAGAAACACCATATTGCGTCCGTTGGCCTCTACCTGGGCGACGGTGACAGCGTAAAAGTGACCCAGCTCGACGAAGAGCTCGGCCATGTTGGACTGGCGCAGCCAGGTTCGCCTAAGCTGATTAACACCCTGCTGGAAGGCGGTTTCCTGCCGGTGGTGAGCTCTATCGGCGTGACCGAAGAGGGCGAGCTGATGAACGTTAACGCGGACCAGGCGGCAACCGCGCTGGCGGCCACGCTGGGCGCAGACCTGATCCTGCTCTCCGACGTGAGCGGCATTCTCGACGGTAAAGGCCAGCGCATAGCGGAAATGACCGCCGCCAAAGCCGAGCAGCTGATCGCTCAGGGCATTATTACCGACGGCATGATCGTCAAAGTGAACGCCGCGCTGGATGCGGCGCGCACGCTGGGCCGCCCGGTGGATATCGCCTCCTGGCGTCACGCGGAGCAGCTCCCGGCGCTGTTTAACGGCACGCCGATTGGCACGCGTATTCTGGCGTAAGTTTTTTATTGAATGACCGTAGGCCGGGGTAAGCGAAGCGCACCCGGCGGAACTAACGAATAAAGGAACGATGTTATGGCACTTTGGGGTGGGCGTTTTACACAGGCAGCGGATCAGCGGTTCAAACAGTTCAACGACTCTTTGCGCTTCGACTACCGCCTGGCCGAACAGGATATTGTCGGCTCTGTGGCCTGGTCCAAAGCGCTGGTGACCGTTGGCGTACTGACCGCAGACGAACAGCAGCAGCTGGAAGAGGCGCTGAACAACCTGCTGGAAGAGGTGCGTCTGGATCCGCAGCAAATCCTGCAGAGCGATGCCGAAGATATTCACAGCTGGGTGGAAGGCAAGCTGATCGACAAAGTCGGTCAGCTGGGTAAAAAGCTGCACACCGGCCGTAGCCGTAACGACCAGGTCGCCACCGACCTGAAGCTGTGGTGTAAAGAGACCGTTGGCGAACTGCTGGCGGCCAACCGTCAGCTTCAAAGTGCGCTGGTAGAGACCGCGCAGAACAATCAGGACGCGGTGATGCCGGGTTATACCCACCTGCAGCGCGCGCAGCCGGTGACCTTTGCGCACTGGTGTCTGGCCTACGTTGAGATGCTGGCGCGTGACGAAAGCCGTCTGCAGGATACCCTGAAGCGTCTGGACGTCAGCCCGCTGGGCAGCGGTGCGCTGGCCGGTACGGCGTATGAAATCGACCGCGAGCAGCTGGCAGGATGGCTGGGCTTTGCTTCCGCCACCCGCAACAGCCTGGACAGCGTCTCTGACCGTGACCACGTGCTGGAGCTGCTCTCCAATGCCTCTATCGGGATGGTGCATCTTTCGCGCTTTGCCGAAGACCTGATCTTCTTTAACTCCGGTGAAGCGGGCTTCGTTGAGCTGTCTGACCGCGTGACCTCAGGCTCATCGCTGATGCCGCAGAAGAAAAACCCGGACGCGCTGGAGCTGATCCGCGGCAAGTGCGGTCGCGTGCAGGGCGCGCTGACCGGCATGATGATGACCCTGAAAGGGCTGCCGCTGGCGTATAACAAAGATATGCAGGAAGACAAGGAAGGGCTGTTCGACGCGCTCGACACCTGGCTGGACTGTCTGCACATGGGCGCGCTGGTGCTGGACGGCATTCAGGTGAAACGTCCGCGCTGCCAGGAAGCGGCGCAGCAGGGCTATGCCAACTCTACCGAACTGGCGGACTACCTTGTCGCGAAGGGCGTACCGTTCCGCGAGGCGCACCATATTGTGGGCGAAGCGGTGGTGGAAGCGATTCGTCAGGGTAAACCGCTGGAAGATCTGGCGCTTGCCGACCTGCAAAAATTCAGCGCGGCGATCGGGGAGGATGTGTACCCGATTCTGGCGCTGCAGTCCTGCCTGGATAAACGTGCGGCGAAAGGCGGCGTGTCGCCGAAGCAGGTGGCGCAGGCGATTGCGGATGTGAAAAACCGCCTGATTTGAACCGTGCGGGCTGGTGCCCTCACCCCGGCCCTCTCCTGCCGGGAGAGGGAGAAAAACGGAGCCTGGCTTAGCGCCAGGCTTTTTTATGCAAAAAAAAAGCGGACCACGGGGTCCGCAAAAGTTCACGTTGGCTTTAGTTGTTCGAGTTTTGAGAGAAACTCGCTGACGGTGCGGGGACGTCAAGGGTCAAACACGGCCGCCTCGTCTATGTGGCGTATTATTCAACAGAATGCTTGATAGGGATAATCGTTCATTGCTATGCTATCTATCGCCATGAACTATCGTGGCGACGGAGGATGAATAATGAATATTCGTGATCTTGAATACCTGGTAGCGTTAGCCGAGCATCGTCACTTTCGCCGCGCGGCAGATTCCTGCCACGTCAGCCAGCCGACGCTGAGCGGGCAGATCCGCAAGCTGGAAGACGAGCTGGGCGTGATGCTGCTGGAGCGCACCAGCCGTAAGGTGCTGTTCACCCAGGCCGGTCTTCTGCTGGTGGATCAGGCGCGCACCGTGCTGCGCGAGGTCAAAGTGCTCAAGGAAATGGCAAGCCAGCAGGGAGAGGCCATGTCCGGCCCGCTGCATATTGGCCTGATCCCAACCGTTGGCCCGTACCTGTTACCGCACATCATTCCGATGCTGCACCAGACGTTCCCGAAACTCGAAATGTACCTGCACGAAGCGCAAACCCATCAGTTGCTGGCGCAGCTGGACAGCGGCAAGCTCGACTGCGCCATTCTGGCGCTGGTAAAAGAGAGCGAAGCGTTTATTGAAGTACCGCTGTTCGATGAGCCGATGATGCTGGCGATCTATGAAGATCACCCGTGGGCGAACCGCGATCGCGTGCCGATGGCCGATCTGGCCGGTGAAAAGCTGCTGATGCTGGAAGATGGCCACTGCCTGCGCGATCAGGCGATGGGCTTCTGCTTCGAAGCGGGTGCCGATGAAGATACTCACTTCCGCGCAACCAGTCTGGAAACGCTGCGTAATATGGTGGCGGCGGGAAGCGGTATTACGTTGCTGCCTGCGCTGGCCGTGCCGCGCGAGCGTAAGCGTGATGGTGTGGTGTACCTGCCGTGCATTAAGCCGGAGCCGCGTCGCACGATCGGCCTGGTGTATCGCCCAGGGTCACCGCTGCGCAGCCGCTATGAGCAGCTGGCAGAGGCCATCCGTGGTGCAATGGATGGCCATTTCGACAGCGCGTTAAAACAGGCGGTTTAAGCCGTTCAGCGCGGCTACCCGATAGGCTTCTGCCATGGTCGGGTAGTTAAAGGTGGTGTTAACGAAGTACTCAATGGTGTTACCACCGCCTTTCTGCTCCATTATTGCCTGACCGATATGAATGATTTCCGCCGCGCGTTCACCAAAGCAGTGAATCCCGAGGATCTCTTTCGTCTCGCGATGGAACAGGATCTTCAGCGTACCTACGCTCATCCCCACGATCTGCGCCCGCGCCAGATGTTTAAACTGCGCACGACCCACCTCGTAAGGCACCTTCATTGACGTCAGCTGCTGTTCGGTTTTCCCCACGGAACTGATTTCCGGAATGGTGTAGATCCCCGTCGGGATATCTTCGATCAGATGCGCCGTTGCTTCACCCTTCACCAGCGCCTGAGCGGCAATGCGGCCCTGATCGTAAGCGGCGGAGGCCAGGCTCGGGTAGCCAATTACGTCGCCCACCGCGTATACGTGCGGCAGCGCGGTCTGATACATGCTGTTGACCTTCAGCTGACCGCGGCTGTCTGTTTCAAGCCCGATATTTTCCAGCCGCAGTGAATCGGTATTGCCGGTACGGCCGTTGGCGTACAGCAGGCAGTCGGCTTTCAGCTTCTTACCGGACTTCAGGTGCATGATCACACCGTCATCGCAGCCTTCGATCTTCTCGTACTCTTCGTTGTGACGAATCACTACGCCGCTGTTCCAGAAGTGGTAGGAGAGGGAGTCTGACATTTCCTGATCGAGGAACGCTAGCAGGCGATCGCGGGTGTTAATCAGGTCAACTTTGACGTCCATTCCGCGGAAGATCGACGCGTATTCGCAGCCGATGACCCCTGCGCCATAGATAATGACGTGGCGGGGTTCATGGTGCAGGCTCAGAATGGAGTCGCTGTCGTAGACGCGCGGGTGTGAGAAGTCGACGTCGGCCGGATGGTAAGGGCGTGAACCGCAGGCAATAACAAATTTTTCAGCGGTGATCGTCTCAATCGAACCGTCGTGGCATTCGAGTGCCAGGGTGTGTTCATCCACAAAATGCGCGTTGCCCTGCAGGATTTCACAATGGTTACGCTCATAAAAGCCCTGACGCATGCGCGTCTGCTGGTTAATGACGGTATCCGCGTGATTCAGGATGTCGGCAAAGGAGGAACGAAGAAGTCGGGAGTGGTCGCTGTAAAGAGGGTTCTGGTTAAATTCGATAATGCGGCTAACGGCGTGGCGGAGGGCTTTCGAAGGGATGGTGCCCCAGTGGGTGCAACCACCGCCGACATTATGGTAGCGCTCGATGACCGCTACTCTGGCTCCCTGTTTCACCAGACCCATAGCAGCACCTTCGCCGCCGGGGCCGGAACCAATAACTATTGCGTCGTAATCGTAGGAATGTGGCATGGCAAGGCTTACCTGTTCTTATACATAAAAGCAACAGAATCATAACATCATTGCCAGGGTAACCCAATTATCGTTGTGCTTTTTTCCGGCAGTGGAGCACAAACCGCACGTAAACAATCATTCACAAAGCTGAGCAAACAGATTAATTTTATTCTCTGGTATAGTGCCATCAGGCCTTTGGAAGGATTCAACTATCGTGATGGGCGTAAGAGCACAACAAAAAGAGAAAACCCGGCGTTCGCTGGTGGAAGCCGCATTCAGTCAACTGAGTGCTGAGCGGAGTTTTGCCAGTTTGAGCCTGCGCGAAGTCGCACGCGAGGCCGGGATTGCGCCAACGTCCTTCTATCGTCACTTCCGTGATGTGGATGAACTGGGCCTGACCATGGTCGACGAGAGCGGTTTGATGCTGCGCCAGCTGATGCGCCAGGCGCGTCAGCGTATCGCCAAAGGCGGCAGCGTGATCCGCACCTCCGTGTCGACGTTTATGGAATTTATCGGCAATAACCCCAACGCGTTTCGTCTGCTTCTGCGCGAGCGTTCGGGCACATCGGCAGCGTTTCGTGCCGCCGTCGCGCGGGAAATTCAGCACTTCATCGCGGAACTTGCCGACTATCTTGAACTCGAAAACCATATGCCGCGTGCCTTTACTGAAGCACAGGCCGAGGCGATGGTGACGATTGTGTTCAGCGCGGGTGCCGAAGCGCTGGACGTCAGCATTGAACAACGCAAGCAGCTTGAAGAGCGACTGGTATTGCAGCTGAGGATGATCTCCAAAGGCGCGTACTACTGGTATCGCCGTGAACAAGAGAAACTGGCACATCAAACCGAAGAGTGAAGGTGAGTAATGAAACAGTCAGGTCAGGATAAAGGGACGCTGTTGCTGGCATTGATCGCTGGCTTATCCATTAATGGCACGTTTGCCGCTATTTTTAGCTCCATCGTGCCATTTTCGATTTTCCCGCTTATTGCGCTGGTGCTGACGGTCTACTGCCTGCATCAGCGTTACCTGAACCGTACGATGCCGGTTGGGTTACCGGGGCTGGCCGCTGCCTGTTTTATTCTGGGCGTATTGCTGTACAGCACCGTGGTGCGCGCGGAGTATCCGGATATCGGCTCTAACTTCTTCCCTGCGGTACTGTCCGTGGCGCTGGTGTTCTGGATTGGCTCGCGCATGCGTAGCCGCAAGAGCCAACTGCCAGAGTAATGGGGTCTGAGTAGGGCAGGTAAGCGAAGCGCCACCTGCCAAAAACGCCGGCTAGTTACTTCGACGTGAGCAGTACACCGCACTCCATATGGTGCGTATACGGGAACTGATCGAACAGTGCCAGACGTTCAACCTTGTGCGTCTGGCTTAATGTTTCCAGATTCTTGCACAGCGTCTCCGGGTTACAGGAGATGTACAAAATACGCGGGTACGCCTGCACCATCTTCTCGGTTTCGCTGTCCAGGCCACTGCGCGGCGGGTCGACAAAAATCGTCTCGCACTGGTAGCTCTTCAAATCGATCCCTTCCAGGCGGTTAAACTGGCGTACACCGTTCATGGCCTGGGTGAACTCTTCTGCCGCCATGCGAATGATCTGCACGTTATCGATATGGTTAGCGGCGATGTTGTACTGCGCGGCCGCTACCGACGGCTTGGCGATTTCCGTTGCCAGCACGCGTTCGAAGTTACGCGCCAGCGCCAGCGAGAAGTTGCCGTTACCGCAGTAAAGCTCAAGCAGATCGCCCTTAGACCCTTCCGTCGCCTTCAGCGCCCACTCCAGCATCTGCACGTTCATCTCGGCATTCGGCTGGGTGAAGCTGTTTTCCACCTGACGGTAAACCATCTCTTTACCTGCCACCGGCAGACGCTCGTCGACGTAATCCTGATCCAGCATGATTTTGGTTTTGGTCGCGCGGCCAATCAGGTGCACGTTGATGTTCTGCGCACGCAGCGTATCGCGCAGGGCTTCGGCCTGCTCGCGCCATTCGTCGGTCAGCGCTTTGTGGTACAGCAGAGAGACAATCGCCTGATTGCTTTGCGTGGTCAGATAGTCAATCTGGAACAGCTTGTTGCGCAGCACCGGATTGTTGCGCACGCCTTCAATGATCAGCGTCATCAGCTGGTTGATAAGCTCGCTCGCTGCCGGGAAGCTGTCCACGCGAATGCGTGATTTGGTCTGCTGATCGAAAATGATGTGGTACAGGTCGTCGCCGTCATGCCAGATGCGGAACTCGGCGCGCATGCGGTAGTGGCTGACAGGGGAGCGGAACACCTCGGGAACGGGCGCGTTGAAAGGCGTCATCATACTTTGCAGGCGGACAACTTTCTCGGCCAGCTGCGCGTCGTACTGTTCTGTCGGGAGGTGTTCTGGGGTCATGATGCGTCCTGAGTGATAAAGAATTACGCGGGGATTGTAGGGATTGTTCAGGGGATGTCCAGATTTAATGGCCAATAGCTGTCTGGACATCTATACGTGTCTAATTGTAGCATTCTGTTTCCGGTCTCCTGAGAGTGAAAAGGGAATCCAGTGAAAATCTGGAGCTGACGCGCAGCGGTAAAGACTGGCGGGATGAGAGCTGTAGACACTGTGAAAATGGGAAGTCTTCATCCGTATAACGCCACCTAGCCCGAAGACCTGCCGGGATCACGTCGCATTTGGTTTCATCATCGCGTGCTATAGATGAGGCCTGCGGCATCCTTCTTATATTGTGGATGCTTTAACAATGATTAAAAAAGTATCGCTGTTGACGGCGCTGTCCGTCACGGCATTTTCGGGCTGGGCGCAGGATAGCGCTGACTCGTTGGTGGTGACGGCAAATCGTTTTGAACAACCTGAAAAAACTATTCTGGCAGCAACGTCGGTGGTTACGCGTGCTGATATTGACCGCTGGCAGTCAACCTCGGTGCTGGACGTTATGCGTCGCCTGCCCGGCGTGGACACGGCGCAAAATGGCGGGATGGGGCAACTCTCTTCTCTCTTTATCCGTGGCACCAACTCCAGCCACGTCCTGATTCTCGTTGACGGCATTCGCCTTAACCAGGCGGGCGTCACGGGGTCGTCCGATCTCAGCCAGTTCCCGATCTCCCTGGTGCAGCGTATCGAATATGTGCGTGGACCGCGTTCGGCGGTATACGGCTCGGATGCGATTGGCGGTGTAGTCAACATTATTACCACCCGCGCGAAGGACGGCACGACGCTGAATGCCGGCGTAGGGTCGCACGGTTACCAGAATTATGGCGGCAGTACCCAGCAAACGCTGGGCGACAGCACGCGCGTCACGCTGGCGGGGGATTACACCTATACCAAAGGTTTCGATGTGGTTGCGGACGGCAACAATGGTGGCCTTGCCCAGACCGATCGCGACGGCTTTATGAATAAAACGCTCTACGGTGCGGTGGATCACGCATTCTCAGACCAGTGGAGCGGATTTGTTCGCGGCTTTGGCTACAGCAACCGTACGGCCTATGACGGTTACTACAGCTCATTTACCCCTGACGTGCTGGTCGATACCCGACAGCTCTATAGCCAGACCTGGGACGCAGGATTACGCTTTAACGAGGACATCTTCCATTCACAGCTGCTCACCAGCTATAGCCACAGCAAAGACTATAACTACGACCCTAATTTGGGCCGTTACGATTCGACGGCCACGCTGGATGAAATCAAACAGTACAACGTTCAGTGGCTCAACTCCGTTGATGTGGGGCACGGGAACATTGGTGCGGGCGTTGACTGGCAGAAGCAGAGCACCGAGCCGGGTACAAACTACGTGACCAACGGCTACGACCTGCGTAACACCGGCGTCTACCTGACCGGGCTGCAGCAGCTGGGCGATTTCACTCTGGAAGGGGCGGTTCGCAGCGATGACAACTCTCAGTTTGGTCGCCATGGCACCTGGCAAAGCAGTGCAGCGTGGGAGTTCGTGGACGGTTACCGCTTCATTGCTTCTTATGGTACGGCCTATAAGGCCCCGAATCTGGGTCAACTCTATGGCTTCTATGGCAATGACCATCTTGATCCAGAAGAGAGCAAGCAGTGGGAAGGGGCGTTTGAAGGCCTGACGGCAGGCGTGAGCTGGCGCGTGTCCGGCTATCGTAATGACGTTGATAATCTCATCGACTTCAATAATAACCTTCAGGAATATTACAACGTCGGCAAAGCACGCATTAAGGGTGTGGAAGCGACGGCGTCGTTTGATACAGGTCCGTTGACGCATACCGTTGGCTACGACTATGTGGATGCCCGCAATGCGGCGACCAACGAACTTCTGGACCGTCGTGCTAAGCAGCAGGTGAAATATCAGCTCGATACGCAGATCTATGATTTCGACTGGAGCCTGACGTATCACTATCTCGGCACGCGTTACGACACTGATTTTGGTTCTTATCCGTCAGAAAAAGTGAAAATGGGCGGTGTGAGTCTGTGGGATGTCGCAGTTTCATATCCGGCCACCTCACACCTCACAGTTCGTGGTAAAATAGCCAACCTGTTCGATAAAGATTACGAGACAGTTTATGGCTACCAAACTGCAGGACGGGAATACACCTTGTCTGGCAGCTACACCTTCTAATCCGCGCCCTACCGTGCTGGTGTTTGATTCCGGCGTCGGTGGGCTTTCGGTCTACGATGAGATTCGGCATCTCCTGCCGGATCTCCATTACATCTACGCCTTCGATAACGTCGCTTTTCCGTATGGGGAAAAGAGTGAGGACTTTATCGTTGAGCGTGTGGTTGAAATCGTCACCGCGGTACAAAAGCGCTATCCCCTTGCGCTGGCGGTCATTGCCTGTAATACGGCGAGCACCGTTTCTCTTCCCGCCCTGCGTGAAAAATTCCAGTTCCCGGTTGTGGGCGTTGTTCCTGCCATAAAGCCTGCCGCGCGCCTGACGGCGAACGGTATCGTGGGCTTGCTGGCCACGCGTGGCACGGTGAAGCGTCCTTATACCCGCGAGCTGATCGACCGTTTTGCTAACGAATGCCAGATTGCAATGCTTGGCTCCGCAGAGCTGGTGGAGATGGCGGAAGCGAAACTGCACGGCGAGACGGTATCGCTCGAAGAGCTGCGTCGTATTCTTCGTCCGTGGCTGCGGATGCCCGAACCACCGGATACGGTTGTGCTGGGCTGCACCCACTTTCCTCTCTTGCAGGAAGAGCTATTAGAAGTGCTTCCGGAGGGGACGCGGCTGGTGGATTCTGGTGCGGCGATCGCCCGTCGTACGGCCTGGCTGCTGGAGCATGAAGCGCCGGATGCGAAATCTACCGATGCAAATATCGCATTTTGCATGGCTATCACGAAAGAGACTGAGCAACTTTTACCCGTTTTACGCCGTTATGGCTTTGAAACGCTCGAAAAACTGGCGCTGTAGCACGGTTTTGAGCAAAAAAGAGACGGTTGAAAGTTTTTTTTAAAAGAGGGGTTGTCAACGTCTGAGAACTCCCTATAATGCGCCTCCACTGACACGGAACAACGGCTTACAGGCCGCCGGGTTAGCGGGGTTCAGAGATGAACGCCAACAGAGAAAAGTGAAAATAATCGCTTGACTCTGAATGAGGAAAACGTAATATACGGGACCTCGCAACGGTGAGCTGAAAGCCGCGTTGCAACTGCTCTTTAACAATTTATCAGACAATCTGTGTGGGCACTCAAAGTGACATGGATTCTTAATGTCTTCGGACAATAAATGAATACCAAGTCTCTGAGTGAACATACGTAATTCATTACGAAGTTTAATTCACGAGCATCAAACTTAAATTGAAGAGTTTGATCATGGCTCAGATTGAACGCTGGCGGCAGGCCTAACACATGCAAGTCGAACGGTAGCACAGAGAGCTTGCTCTCGGGTGACGAGTGGCGGACGGGTGAGTAATGTCTGGGAAACTGCCTGATGGAGGGGGATAACTACTGGAAACGGTAGCTAATACCGCATAACGTCGCAAGACCAAAGAGGGGGACCTTCGGGCCTCTTGCCATCAGATGTGCCCAGATGGGATTAGCTAGTAGGTGGGTAACGGCTCACCTAGGCGACGATCCCTAGCTGGTCTGAGAGGATGACCAGCCACACTGGAACTGAGACACGGTCCAGACTCCTACGGGAGGCAGCAGTGGGGAATATTGCACAATGGGCGCAAGCCTGATGCAGCCATGCCGCGTGTATGAAGAAGGCCTTCGGGTTGTAAAGTACTTTCAGCGGGGAGGAAGGTGTTGAGGTTAATAACCTCAGCAATTGACGTTACCCGCAGAAGAAGCACCGGCTAACTCCGTGCCAGCAGCCGCGGTAATACGGAGGGTGCAAGCGTTAATCGGAATTACTGGGCGTAAAGCGCACGCAGGCGGTCTGTCAAGTCGGATGTGAAATCCCCGGGCTCAACCTGGGAACTGCATTCGAAACTGGCAGGCTAGAGTCTTGTAGAGGGGGGTAGAATTCCAGGTGTAGCGGTGAAATGCGTAGAGATCTGGAGGAATACCGGTGGCGAAGGCGGCCCCCTGGACAAAGACTGACGCTCAGGTGCGAAAGCGTGGGGAGCAAACAGGATTAGATACCCTGGTAGTCCACGCCGTAAACGATGTCGACTTGGAGGTTGTGCCCTTGAGGCGTGGCTTCCGGAGCTAACGCGTTAAGTCGACCGCCTGGGGAGTACGGCCGCAAGGTTAAAACTCAAATGAATTGACGGGGGCCCGCACAAGCGGTGGAGCATGTGGTTTAATTCGATGCAACGCGAAGAACCTTACCTACTCTTGACATCCAGAGAACTTTCCAGAGATGGATTGGTGCCTTCGGGAACTCTGAGACAGGTGCTGCATGGCTGTCGTCAGCTCGTGTTGTGAAATGTTGGGTTAAGTCCCGCAACGAGCGCAACCCTTATCCTTTGTTGCCAGCGGTTCGGCCGGGAACTCAAAGGAGACTGCCAGTGATAAACTGGAGGAAGGTGGGGATGACGTCAAGTCATCATGGCCCTTACGAGTAGGGCTACACACGTGCTACAATGGCGCATACAAAGAGAAGCGACCTCGCGAGAGCAAGCGGACCTCATAAAGTGCGTCGTAGTCCGGATTGGAGTCTGCAACTCGACTCCATGAAGTCGGAATCGCTAGTAATCGTGGATCAGAATGCCACGGTGAATACGTTCCCGGGCCTTGTACACACCGCCCGTCACACCATGGGAGTGGGTTGCAAAAGAAGTAGGTAGCTTAACCTTCGGGAGGGCGCTTACCACTTTGTGATTCATGACTGGGGTGAAGTCGTAACAAGGTAACCGTAGGGGAACCTGCGGTTGGATCACCTCCTTACCTTAAAGAACCTGCCTTTGCAGTGCTCACACAGATTGTCTGATGAAAAACAGCAGTAAAAAACCTCTACAGGCTTGTAGCTCAGGTGGTTAGAGCGCACCCCTGATAAGGGTGAGGTCGGTGGTTCAAGTCCACTCAGGCCTACCAAATTTGCGAAGCAAATTTGAAGAGGTTGGCAAAACGATGGGGCTATAGCTCAGCTGGGAGAGCGCCTGCTTTGCACGCAGGAGGTCTGCGGTTCGATCCCGCATAGCTCCACCATCTTTTACTGCGAACACAAGAAAACTTCAGAGTGAACCTGAAAAGGTGCACTGCGAAGTTTTGCTCTTTAAAAATCTGGATCAAGCTGAAAATTGAAACGACACATCTTTAATGGTGTGTTCGAGTCTCTCAAATTTTCGCAATCAGAAGTGAAACATCTTCGGGTTGTGAGGTTAAGCGACTAAGCGTACACGGTGGATGCCCTGGCAGTCAGAGGCGATGAAGGACGTGCTAATCTGCGAAAAGCGACGGCGAGGTGATATGAACCTTTGACCCGTCGATGTCCGAATGGGGAAACCCAGTGTGATTCGTCACACTATCGTTAACTGAATACATAGGTTAACGAGGCGAACCGGGGGAACTGAAACATCTAAGTACCCCGAGGAAAAGAAATCAACCGAGATTCCCCCAGTAGCGGCGAGCGAACGGGGAGCAGCCCGGAGTCTGAATCAGCTTGTGTGTTAGTGGAAGCGTCTGGAAAGTCGCACGGTACAGGGTGACAGTCCCGTACACGAAAATGCACAGGTTGTGAACTCGAAGAGTAGGGCGGGACACGTGGTATCCTGTCTGAATATGGGGGGACCATCCTCCAAGGCTAAATACTCCTGACTGACCGATAGTGAACCAGTACCGTGAGGGAAAGGCGAAAAGAACCCCGGCGAGGGGAGTGAAAAAGAACCTGAAACCGTGTACGTACAAGCAGTGGGAGCACCTTCGTGGTGTGACTGCGTACCTTTTGTATAATGGGTCAGCGACTTATATTCTGTAGCAAGGTTAACCGTATAGGGGAGCCGCAGGGAAACCGAGTCTTAACTGGGCGTTAAGTTGCAGGGTATAGACCCGAAACCCGGTGATCTAGCCATGGGCAGGTTGAAGGTTGGGTAACACTAACTGGAGGACCGAACCGACTAATGTTGAAAAATTAGCGGATGACCTGTGGCTGGGGGTGAAAGGCCAATCAAACCGGGAGATAGCTGGTTCTCCCCGAAAGCTATTTAGGTAGCGCCTCGTGAACTCATCTTCGGGGGTAGAGCACTGTTTCGGCTAGGGGGCCATCCCGGCTTACCAACCCGATGCAAACTACGAATACCGAAGAATGTTATCACGGGAGACACACGGCGGGTGCTAACGTCCGTCGTGAAGAGGGAAACAACCCAGACCGCCAGCTAAGGTCCCAAAGTCATGGTTAAGTGGGAAACGATGTGGGAAGGCACAGACAGCCAGGATGTTGGCTTAGAAGCAGCCATCATTTAAAGAAAGCGTAATAGCTCACTGGTCGAGTCGGCCTGCGCGGAAGATGTAACGGGGCTAAACCATGCACCGAAGCTGCGGCAGCGACGCTTATGCGTTGTTGGGTAGGGGAGCGTTCTGTAAGCCGTCGAAGGTGTGCTGTGAGGCATGCTGGAGGTATCAGAAGTGCGAATGCTGACATAAGTAACGATAAAGCGGGTGAAAAGCCCGCTCGCCGGAAGACCAAGGGTTCCTGTCCAACGTTAATCGGGGCAGGGTGAGTCGACCCCTAAGGCGAGGCCGAAAGGCGTAGTCGATGGGAAACAGGTTAATATTCCTGTACTTGGTGTTACTGCGAAGGGGGGACGGAGAAGGCTATGTCAGCCGGGCGACGGTTGTCCCGGTTTAAGCGTGTAGGTGTGTGTTCCAGGCAAATCCGGTTCACTTTAACACTGAGGCGTGATGACGAGGCACTACGGTGCTGAAGTGATAAATGCCCTGCTTCCAGGAAAAGCCTCTAAGCATCAGGTAACACGAAATCGTACCCCAAACCGACACAGGTGGTCAGGTAGAGAATACCAAGGCGCTTGAGAGAACTCGGGTGAAGGAACTAGGCAAAATGGTGCCGTAACTTCGGGAGAAGGCACGCTGATATGTAGGTGAAGTCCCTGCGGGCGGAGCTGAAATCAGTCGAAGATACCAGCTGGCTGCAACTGTTTATTAAAAACACAGCACTGTGCAAACACGAAAGTGGACGTATACGGTGTGACGCCTGCCCGGTGCCGGAAGGTTAATTGATGGGGTTAGCGGCAACGCGAAGCTCTTGATCGAAGCCCCGGTAAACGGCGGCCGTAACTATAACGGTCCTAAGGTAGCGAAATTCCTTGTCGGGTAAGTTCCGACCTGCACGAATGGCGTAATGATGGCCAGGCTGTCTCCACCCGAGACTCAGTGAAATTGAACTCGCTGTGAAGATGCAGTGTACCCGCGGCAAGACGGAAAGACCCCGTGAACCTTTACTATAGCTTGACACTGAACACTGGTCCTTGATGTGTAGGATAGGTGGGAGGCTTTGAAGCGTGGACGCCAGTCTGCGTGGAGCCGTCCTTGAAATACCACCCTTTAATGGCTGGTGTTCTAACGTGGACCCGTGATCCGGGTTGCGGACAGTGTCTGGTGGGTAGTTTGACTGGGGCGGTCTCCTCCCCAAAGAGTAACGGAGGAGCACGAAGGTTAGCTAATCCTGGTCGGACATCAGGAGGTTAGTGCAATGGCATAAGCTAGCTTGACTGCGAGAGTGACGGCTCGAGCAGGTGCGAAAGCAGGTCATAGTGATCCGGTGGTTCTGAATGGAAGGGCCATCGCTCAACGGATAAAAGGTACTCCGGGGATAACAGGCTGATACCGCCCAAGAGTTCATATCGACGGCGGTGTTTGGCACCTCGATGTCGGCTCATCACATCCTGGGGCTGAAGTAGGTCCCAAGGGTATGGCTGTTCGCCATTTAAAGTGGTACGCGAGCTGGGTTTAGAACGTCGTGAGACAGTTCGGTCCCTATCTGCCGTGGGCGCTGGAGAATTGAGGGGGGCTGCTCCTAGTACGAGAGGACCGGAGTGGACGCATCACTGGTGTTCGGGTTGTCATGCCAATGGCACTGCCCGGTAGCTAAATGCGGAAGAGATAAGTGCTGAAAGCATCTAAGCACGAAACTTGCCCCGAGATGAGTTCTCCCTGAGACTATAAGTCTCCTGAAGGAACGTTGAAGACGACGACGTTGATAGGCCGGGTGTGTAAGCGCAGCGATGCGTTGAGCTAACCGGTACTAATGAACCGTGAGGCTTAACCTTACAACGCCGAAGATGTTTTGGCGGTGAGAGACAGATTTTCAGCCTGATACAGATTAACAGAATTTGCCTGGCGGCTTTAGCGCGGTGGTCCCACCTGACCCCATGCCGAACTCAGAAGTGAAACGCCGTAGCGCCGATGGTAGTGTGGGGTCTCCCCATGTGAGAGTAGGGAACTGCCAGGCATCAAATTAAGTAGTAAGCCGGTGCATTAATCCGGTGGTTACAAGCAGTCTTCGGTGGAGCGGTAGTTCAGTCGGTTAGAATACCTGCCTGTCACGCAGGGGGTCGCGGGTTCGAGTCCCGTCCGTTCCGCCACTTATTAAGACGTTAAGCCTGCCAGTAATGGCAGGCTTAATGGCAAAAAACTTTAGGGGCGTAGCTCAGTTGGTAGAGCACCGGTCTCCAAAACCGGGTGTCGCGAGTTCGAGTCTCTCCGCCCCTGCCATATAGAATCCTTTGCTTCGGCAAAGGATTTTTTTTTGCCTGAAACCCGGTGAAATTTCACCATTCTTAAATGCAGCCAGCGTCCCTGCTGGCCTCAGCATCAATCCATTACATTGATTTTTAATAGATCTTTTATTTGCGATTGCTTGTCGCTATTTTGCAGCCAAATCGCATACAGCGGCCGCGAAAGGGTAGTGGAATCCACCACGGTATGCAGTCCAGGCTTGGTGTCTGCCCAACGGACTGGTAACCAGGTGCAACCCTTCAGCAAGGGAAGTTGCTGACAGGCAATCTCGGCAGAACTGGTTGTTAACTGTGGAACATCATCAGGTGAGATCAATCCCATCTCATGTTGCTGAAAATCAGGTCCCCACTCCAGCCGCAAATAGGTCAGGTCTGCTTTCATCTTTGAAGGTTCAGAAGCATAAAGAGCCAGACTGAACTGTCCAACAATCTGGCTGCTAAATTCGTCCATCTTGGGGGCTTCTGTAGTGATCAGCAGATCCAACTGACGCTCATGAAGTTGCTTAACCAGCGACTGACGTTGCGCAATTCTGGCTTCAAATTGTAAATGCCCATGGGAGTGATATAGCCGGGTAAGCCACTGACTGAGCATGCATTCCCACAGAGATGCGCTGGCCCCTATCGAGAACTCGTTGTGCCTCGACGTATGCGCAACCTCTTTGCGCGCTGCCTGCCAGGTATTCATCAATGTCTCCGCATACGGAAGCAGTTTTTCACCGGCAGGCGTGAGGCGGATATTGTTGCGATGGCGGGTAAAAAGATTCACACCCAGTTGATTTTCCAGCTGTCGAATACGAAAACTGACTGCTGACTGCGTCAGGTAAAGGGCTTCAGCGGCTCGCCCGAAGTGACGCGTTCTGCTCACTTCAAGGAAAGTTTTTAGCAATTCCGTATCCACATCTTTCTCCGCAAAATAATTTGTCGTTATGATTTAAATGTTTTGTTTTACACTCTGTCAAGCGTAACTAATACTCCGCGCCATAAATAGCTCGGCCAAAGAATTAGGAGCGTGTAGGATGGCGGAAAGCTTTACGACGACTAATCGTTTTTTCGACAATAAACATTATCCGCGCGGGTTCTCTCGTCACGGCGATTTCACCATCAAAGAGGCGCAGCTGCTTGAGCGTCATGGTTATGCCTTTAACGAGCTGGATCTGGGTAAACGTGAGCCTGCAACTGAAGATGAAAAACAGTTTGTCTCAGTGTGCCGTGGTGAGCGTGAGCCGCAGTCTGAAGCAGAACGTGTATGGATCAAGTACATGGCTCGCATTAAGCGTCCAAAACGTTTCCATACGCTGTCTGGCGGTAAACCGCAGATGGAAGGTGCAGAAGACTACACCGAGTCTGACGACTAATAAAAAAAGGGGCTACGGCCCCTTTTTTTATGCCAGTAACTTTTGCAGATGCAAAAGCAAACGATCAATCGCCCGATAGCTCAGCGCTTCCTGCAAGTGTTTCCTCGCAATATCAGTACAGCCCTCCACGTCCGCAATGGTTCTGGCTACTTTTAACAAGCGCTGCCACGCACGTATGGAAAGCCCAAAGCGCGTCAACGTCTCCTCCAGCCAAGCCGCATCTTCAACGTTAAGAGAACAAAACTGTCGGATCCCTGCATTATCCAGTCGTGCATTCAGCCTGTTTTGACGGGCATACTGTCTCGCCTGTGCCGCGATAACCCGTTCGCGAACATGCGCGGAGCTTTCACCCAGTCTATCCGTCTGCCTGAGTAGGCCCGGCGGCGGAAGGGGGATTTCCAGTGATAAATCGAAACGGTCGAGAAACGGGCCAGACAGCTTTCCCAGATAGCGCAGCGTCTGCTCTGGCGTACAGCGGTTATGGTTGCCCTGATAATGCCCCGTCGGACTGGGGTTCATCGCCGCCACGAGCTGAAAACGGGCGGGATAGCTTATTTTGGCTCGCGTGCGTGAAATATGTATCTCACCGGATTCAATGGGCTCCCTCAGCGCATCCAGCACGCGGCGCTCAAACTCAGGCAACTCATCGAGAAACAGAATGCCATTGTGTGCCAGCGAGATCTCACCCGGCCCCGGAATAGACCCACCGCCGACCATTGCCGTCAGTGACGCGCTATGATGCGGGGAACGAAAGGGACGTCGACGCCACTGTTTGTGCAACGACGTCGAACCGATCAGGCTATAGATGGCGGCGCTTTCCAGCGCTTCATGGTTATTAAGCGGCGGGAGCAACCCGCTTAGCCTGCTCGCCAGCATGGTTTTGCCCGTACCCGGCGGGCCAATTAGCAGGAGATTGTGCCCACCCGCTGCCGTAATCTCCAGCGCCCGTTTCCCTTGCTCCTGTCCCATGATCTCGCTGAGGTCTTCTGGCGCATCCGCTATAGCCTCGTCGCACTCTTCCGGCTCGGACAGTTCATGGCGGCCTTCCAGCCAGGCGCACACTTCCTGAAGATGCCCGGCGATGAGACATCCCTTTTCTGCAATAAGACTCACTTCTGATGCGTTTTCATTGGCCACAACGATTTGCCGCCCTGCACGTATGGCTTCCAGCGCTCCCGATATCGCACCGGGAACGCCTCTCAGTGCGCCTGTGAGCGCGAGTTCACCCACGAACTCATACGAGCCTAGCCTGGTCGTATTAAGCTGCTCAGAAGCCGCGAGAAGCGCAATTGCGATAGGTAAATCGTATCGCCCACCCTCTTTGGGCAGGTCGGCGGGAGCAAGGTTGATGGTGATCTTCTTTGCGGGGAAGGTATAACCGCTGTTTATTATTGCGCTACGAACGCGGTCCCTGGCCTCTTTAACCGTGGTTTCAGGTAACCCGACAAGCGTGAGTCCAGGCAGCCCATTACTCAAATGAACCTCTACGGAAATAAGCGGAGCCTTTACCCCGAGAGCCGCTCGCGTATAAACAACTGACAGTGACATTTGTACTACCTCCTGGTCTGACTATGCCAGTGCCTGTTTTCTCTGTTTAGCGTCTTTTTACGTATTTACGCCGCCTGTTCAGAGATTTTCAGGGAGCATTGAAACCATTGCATCACCGTGGAAGCACACTCGCAAAATGTAAAAAGGCGCGCTTTAAGGGTTAGATCTGCAATAAAAAAATGAAAAATATTCACTTCCAAATTTCCTCATATAAAACAATGCGTTCACTAAATTTGGTTCGCTTGCTAACCAAATCCTTCATAAATAAATCTTGTGTTTGATTTAAAAACTGTGATAACTCTTTAGGTATTCCTTCGAACAAGATGCAAAAAGAACTGAAAATGACAGCCCTTCTACGAGTGATTAGCCTGGTCGTGATTAGCGTGGTGGTGATTATTATCCCACCGTGCGGGGCTGCACTTGGACGAGGAAAGGCTTAGAAATCAAGCCTTAACGAACTAAGACCCCCGCACCGAAAGGTCCGGGGGTTTTTTTATGACTAAAAAACTTAAATGAGGAGCAGAGAATGACGACTAGCACAAAATTCTGTTTCTCCAGATTCATGACGGGGAACTAACTATGAATGGGGCACAATGGGTAGTACATGCGTTGCGCGCGCAGGGAGTCGAAACCGTATTCGGTTATCCGGGTGGCGCAATTATGCCGATTTACGATGCACTGTATGACGGCGGCGTGGAACACCTCTTGTGCCGACACGAGCAGGGCGCAGCGATGGCAGCCATTGGTTATGCCCGCGCGACAGGTAAAACCGGTGTATGCATGGCGACCTCAGGTCCGGGCGCAACGAACCTGATCACCGGCCTGGCTGACGCGCTGCTCGATTCAGTCCCTGTCGTGGCGATTACCGGTCAGGTGGCCTCTCCGTTCATCGGCACCGATGCCTTCCAGGAAGTAGACGTCCTCGGCTTATCGCTGGCTTGCACCAAGCACAGCTTCCTCGTTCAGTCCCTCGAAGAGCTGCCGCGCGTGATGGCCGAAGCGTTCGAGATTGCCAGTTCAGGCCGTCCTGGCCCGGTTCTGGTAGATATCCCGAAAGATATCCAGGTTGCACCTGGCGATCTGGAGCCGCATTTCTCCACCGTGAAAAGCGACGATGCGTTTCCGCATGCAGAGGTTGAAGAGGCGCGTCAGATGATGGCGGAGGCGAAGCAGCCGATGCTGTACGTCGGCGGCGGGGTGGGTATGGCGCAGGCTGTTCCGGCGCTTCGCGCGTTCCTTGCAACCACGCAAATGCCCGCCACCTGCACCCTGAAAGGTCTGGGTGCGGTAGACGCGGACTACCCGTACTACCTCGGCATGCTGGGAATGCACGGCACTAAAGCGGCAAACCTGGCGGTGCAGGAGTGCGACTTGCTTATCGTCGCAGGCGCCCGTTTTGACGACCGCGTCACCGGCAAGCTGAATACCTTCGCGCCGAATGCCAAAGTGATCCATATGGATATCGACCCGGCGGAGATGAACAAACTGCGTCAGGCGCACGTGGCGTTGCAGGGCGATCTTAACGCGCTGTTACCGGCGCTGGAGCAGCCGCTGGATATCAACGCATGGCGTCAGCACACCGCAGACATGCGCGCTGAGCATGCCTGGCGTTACGACCACCCCGGCGATGCCATCTATGCACCGCTGCTGTTGAAGCAGTTGTCCGACCGTAAACCCGCCGACAGCGTGGTGACGACCGATGTGGGCCAGCATCAGATGTGGTCAGCCCAGCATATGACCTACACCCGCCCGGAGAACTTCATCACCTCCAGCGGCTTAGGCACGATGGGCTTTGGCCTGCCGGCAGCCGTAGGCGCACAGGTGGCCCGCCCGAACGATACCGTGATCTGTATCTCCGGTGACGGCTCCTTCATGATGAACGTTCAGGAGCTCGGCACCGTGAAGCGCAAGCAGTTACCGCTGAAGATCGTGTTGCTCGATAACCAGCGTTTAGGGATGGTTCGCCAGTGGCAGCAGCTGTTCTTCCAGGAGCGTTACAGCGAAACAACCCTGACCGATAACCCCGATTTCCTCACCCTGGCCAGCGCCTTCGGCATTCCTGGCCAGCACATCACCCGTAAAGACCAGGTTGAAGCGGCACTCGACACCATGCTGTCAAGCGAAGGGCCATACCTGCTTCATGTCTCAATCGACGAGCTTGAGAACGTCTGGCCGTTGGTACCGCCAGGTGCCAGTAACTCACAAATGCTGGAGAAATTATCATGATGCAACATCAGGTCGCCGTGCAGGCTCGCTTCAACCCGGAAACGTTAGAACGCGTATTGCGCGTGGTTCGCCACCGTGGCTTTCAGATTTGCTCTATGAATATGGAAACGGCCACCGACGCCCAGAACATCAGTATCGAATTAACCGTTGCCAGCCCGCGGCCGGTCGACTTACTGTTTAGTCAGTTATCAAAGCTGGTAGACGTTGCCCATGTTGCCATCTGCCAGAGCACAACCACATCACAACAAATCCGCGCTTGAGCGTGACAGGACGAAAAAATGACGACAAAAAAAGCTGATTACATTTGGTTCAATGGTGAGATGGTTCGCTGGGAAGACGCGAAAGTTCACGTGATGTCCCACGCGCTGCACTACGGTACCTCCGTGTTTGAAGGCATCCGTTGCTACGATTCTCACAAAGGGCCAGTGGTGTTCCGCCATCGCGAACACATGCAGCGTCTGCATGACTCAGCCAAAATTTATCGTTTCCCGGTCTCTCAAAGCGTTGATGAGCTGATGGAAGCCTGCCGCGAAGTGATTCGCCAGAACAAACTGACCAGCGCCTATATTCGCCCGCTGGTCTTCGTGGGTGATGTGGGCATGGGCGTGAACCCGCCGGCCGGTTACAACACTGATGTGATCATTGCTGCGTTCCCGTGGGGCGCCTACCTGGGCGCAGAAGCACTGGATCAGGGGATCGACGCAATGGTTTCTTCCTGGAACCGCGTGGCGCCAAACACCATCCCGACCGCCGCAAAAGCGGGCGGTAACTACCTCTCCTCACTGCTGGTCGGCAGCGAAGCGCGCCGCCACGGCTATCAAGAAGGCATCGCCCTCGACGTGAACGGCTACATCTCAGAAGGCGCGGGCGAAAACCTGTTTGAAGTAAAAGACGGCATTCTGTTTACCCCGCCGTTCACCTCTTCCGCGCTGCCGGGCATCACCCGTGATGCGATCATCAAGCTGGCGAAAGACCTCGGTATCGAAGTGCGCGAGCAGGTGCTGTCCCGCGAATCCCTCTACCTGGCAGACGAAGTGTTCATGTCCGGTACCGCGGCTGAAATCACGCCGGTTCGCAGCGTAGATGGTATCCAGGTGGGCGAAGGCCGCTGTGGTCCGGTGACCAAACGCATCCAGCAAGCCTTCTTCGGCCTCTTCACCGGCGAAACAGAAGACAAATACGGCTGGTTGGATCAGGTTAATCACTAAATATAAATGTGGGACGGCACGCACCGTCCCATTAAATAGTCAGACGGGAGTCAATAAAGCATGCCTAAGTATCGTTCAGCCACCACCACCCACGGCCGTAACATGGCGGGTGCCCGCGCACTGTGGCGCGCCACCGGAATGACCGACGCCGATTTCGGCAAGCCAATTATCGCCGTGGTGAACTCTTTCACCCAGTTTGTACCGGGCCATGTGCATCTGCGCGATCTCGGTAAGCTGGTTGCCGAGCAAATCGAAGCCTCCGGCGGCGTGGCGAAAGAGTTCAACACCATTGCGGTGGATGATGGTATCGCAATGGGCCACGGGGGAATGCTCTATTCACTGCCGTCGCGCGAGCTGATCGCCGACTCGGTGGAGTATATGGTCAACGCCCACTGCGCCGATGCGATGGTCTGTATCTCCAACTGCGACAAAATCACCCCGGGGATGCTGATGGCCTCCCTGCGCCTGAACATTCCGGTGATCTTCGTCTCCGGCGGTCCGATGGAGGCGGGTAAAACCAAGCTCTCCGACAAAATCATCAAGCTCGACCTGGTCGATGCGATGATCCAGGGCGCAGACCCGAAAGTCTCTGACGAGCAGAGCGATCAGGTGGAACGCTCTGCGTGCCCGACCTGCGGCTCCTGTTCCGGCATGTTCACGGCTAACTCCATGAACTGCCTGACCGAAGCGCTGGGCCTTTCCCAGCCGGGCAACGGCTCGCTGCTGGCGACCCACGCCGACCGTAAGCAGCTGTTCCTCAACGCCGGTAAACGTATCGTTGAGCTGACCAAACGCTACTACGAGCAGGACGATGCCAGCGCGCTGCCGCGCAATATCGCCAGTAAAGCGGCGTTCGAAAACGCCATGACGCTGGATATCGCCATGGGCGGCTCCACTAACACCGTTCTGCACCTGCTGGCCGCCGCGCAGGAAGCCGAAATCGACTTCACCATGAGCGACATCGACAAGCTCTCCCGCAAAGTGCCGCAGCTGTGTAAAGTCGCGCCGAGTACCCAGAAGTACCACATGGAAGACGTGCACCGCGCGGGTGGCGTCATCGGTATCCTGGGCGAGCTGGATCGCGCCGGGCTGCTGAACCGCGACGTGAAAAACGTCCTCGGCCTGACGCTGCCGGAATCGCTGGACCAGTACGACGTGATGCTGACCAAAGACGACGCGGTGAAAAAGATGTTCCGCGCCGGTCCGGCCGGTATTCGCACCACCCAGGCGTTCTCGCAGGATTGCCGCTGGGACACGCTGGATGACGATCGTGCTGAAGGCTGCATTCGCTCGCTGGAGCACGCCTACAGCAAAGACGGCGGTCTGGCGGTGCTGTACGGTAACTTTGCGGAAAACGGCTGCATCGTGAAAACCGCAGGCGTGGATGACAGTATCCTGAAATTCACCGGTCCGGCGAAAGTGTACGAAAGCCAGGACGAGGCGGTAGACGCCATCCTCGGCGGCAAAGTGGTGGAAGGCGACGTGGTTGTCATTCGCTACGAAGGGCCGAAAGGCGGCCCGGGCATGCAGGAGATGCTCTACCCGACCACCTTCCTGAAATCGATGGGCCTCGGTAAAGCCTGCGCGCTGATCACCGACGGGCGTTTCTCCGGCGGCACGTCTGGTCTCTCCATCGGCCACGTCTCCCCGGAAGCGGCAAGCGGCGGCAACATCGCGATCATCGAAGATGGCGACCTGATCGAAATCGACATTCCGAATCGCGGCATTCAGCTGAAGCTGAGCGACCAGGAGATTGCGGCCCGTCGTGAAGCGCAGGAAGCGCGCGGCGACAAAGCCTGGACGCCGAAAGATCGCCAGCGCGAAGTCTCCTTCGCCCTGCGCGCCTACGCGAGCCTTGCAACCAGTGCAGATAAAGGCGCGGTGCGCGATAAATCTAAACTTGGGGGCTAATGATGGCCGAGTCACAACCCTTATCCGCCGCCCCTGAGGGGGCGGAATACCTGAGAGCGGTGCTACGCGCGCCGGTCTATGAAGCTGTGCAGGTCACGCCCCTGCAAAAAATGGAAAAACTCTCCTCGCGCCTCGACAACGTCATTCTGGTGAAGCGTGAAGACAGGCAGCCGGTGCACAGCTTCAAGCTGCGCGGTGCCTACGCGATGATGGCCGGGCTGACGGATGAGCAGAAAGCGCGCGGCGTCATTACCGCGTCGGCGGGCAACCACGCCCAGGGCGTTGCCTTCTCCTCGGCCCGTCTGGGTCTGAAAGCGCTGATCGTGATGCCGGTTGCTACCGCGGACATCAAAGTCGACGCGGTGCGCGGTTTTGGCGGGGAAGTGCTGCTCCACGGCGCGAATTTTGACGAAGCCAAAGCCAAAGCGATTGAGCTGGCGCAGCAGCAGGGCTTCACCTGGGTGCCGCCGTTCGACCACCCGATGGTGATTGCCGGGCAGGGCACGCTGGCGCTTGAACTGCTGCAGCAGGATGCCCATCTCGACCGCGTCTTCGTCCCGGTGGGCGGCGGCGGGCTGGCCGCAGGCGTGGCGGTGCTGATTAAACAGCTGATGCCGCAGATCAAAGTCATCGCCGTTGAGGCGGAAGACTCTGCCTGCCTGAAGGCGGCGCTGGATGCCGGTCATCCGGTAGACCTGCCGCGCGTTGGGCTGTTTGCCGAGGGCGTGGCGGTGAAGCGCATTGGCGATGAAACCTTCCGTCTGTGTCAGGAGTATCTGGACGATATCGTCACCGTCGACAGCGACGCCATCTGCGCGGCAATGAAAGATCTGTTCGAAGATGTACGTGCGGTGGCGGAGCCGTCCGGCGCGCTGGCGCTGGCGGGGATGAAAAAATACATCGCCCAGCACAACATTCGCGGCGAGCGGCTGGCGCACGTGCTCTCTGGTGCGAACGTGAACTTCCACGGCCTGCGCTACGTTTCCGAGCGCTGCGAGCTGGGCGAACAGCGTGAAGCGCTGCTGGCGGTGACGATTCCGGAAGAAAAGGGCAGCTTCCTCAAGTTCTGCCAGCTTCTGGGGGGACGTTCGGTAACGGAGTTCAACTACCGCTTTGCCGATGCGAAAGATGCCTGCATTTTTGTCGGCGTGCGTCTGAGCCGTGGCGTGGAGGAGCGTAAAGAGATCCTCAGTCTGCTGCATGAAGGCGGCTACAGCGTGGTCGATCTGTCCGACGATGAAATGGCTAAGCTGCATGTGCGTTACATGGTTGGCGGTCGTCCCTCAAAGCCGCTCCAGGAACGCCTGTTCAGCTTCGAGTTCCCGGAATCACCGGGCGCGCTGCTCAAGTTCCTGCACACGCTGGGCACGCACTGGAACATCTCCCTGTTCCACTACCGCAGCCACGGCACCGACTACGGGCGCGTGCTGGCGGCGTTCGAACTGGGCGAGCACGAGCCGGATTTCGAAACGCGGCTGAACGAGCTGGGCTATGAGTGCCACGACGAAACCCATAACCCGGCGTTCAGGTTCTTTCTGGCTGGTTAGTGGTTCGGCAATATCGTCCAGAACGCATCAATAAGCGGCTCATGCAGCCGCTTTTTTTGTGCGCAAACGCCTAGCTCAAACGGCGTCTTCTCGTCGCTGCGCTCCAGAATCATCACGCGATTGCGCACCGGTTCCGGGCTGTTTTCCAGCACCACTTCCGGCAGCAGCGCCACGCCGCAGCCAAGCGCCACCATCGACACCATCGCCTCATGACCGCTAACGGTGGCGTAAATCGACGGATTGCTGATTTTCTGACGGCGGAACCACAGCTCGATGCGGCGGCGCACCGGCCCCTGATCGGCCATGATAAACGGCACCGTCGACCAGTCCGGTTTTTCTACCGATACCTGATTACGCACCGGGCAGGGCAGGGCCGGGGCAATCAGCACCACCGCCAGATTCTCCAGCATCGAGAACGCCACCGCGCCCGGCAGGGTTTCGGGTTTTCCGGCGATGGCGAGATCCGCTTCGCCGGTCACCACTTTTTCCATTGCGTCGGCGGCGTCGCCGGTGGTGAGCTTAATTTCAACCGACGGATGCGCTGCGCGGAAGCGGTCGAGAATGGGGGGCAGATGGCTGTAGGCGGCGGTCACGGAGCAAAAAATATGCAGCTCACCGGAGAGTGATGGCCCCTGCTGATCAATAGAGTGCCGCAGCTGCTGGTACTGTAACAGCGTCTGCTGGGCAAAGATGCGCAGCTCGTCGCCTGCTTCCGTAAGGGTAACGGTACGGTTATCGCGCACGAAAAGCGGCTGGCCGAGGTCTTCCTCGAGGCGCTGGATCTGGCGCGAAAGCGTGGACGGGCTGACGTGCATCGCCCGGGCGCTGCGGCCAAAGTGACGGCTTTCCGCCAGGTGCAGGAACATTTTTAGATCGCGTAAATCCACCGATTCCACTCCCTCTTTTTACATTGCAAAAATTGCAATGTGACGTTGTGAATATATCAATTTCCGCAATAAATTTCCTGTTGTAATGTGGGTACATTCTCGCTGAAACGCGAACCGAACAATAAGACACACAACATCACGAGGTATCACCCATGGCTAACTACTTTAATACACTGAACTTGCGCCAGCAGCTGGCGCAGCTGGGCAAATGCCGCTTCATGGCGCGCGATGAATTTGCCGATGGCGCAAGCTACCTTCAGGGTAAAAAAGTGGTCATCGTCGGCTGTGGCGCACAGGGTCTGAACCAGGGCCTGAACATGCGTGACTCCGGTCTGGATATCTCTTACGCCCTGCGTAAAGAAGCGATTGCCGAGAAGCGCGCTTCATGGCGTAAAGCGACTGAAAACGGCTTCAAAGTGGGTACCTATGAAGAGCTGATCCCGCAGGCGGACCTGGTCGTTAACCTGACGCCGGACAAGCAGCACTCTGACGTGGTGCGTTCCGTACAGCCGCTGATGAAAGACGGCGCCGCGCTGGGTTACTCCCACGGCTTCAATATCGTTGAAGTGGGCGAGCAGATCCGTAAAGACATCACCGTAGTGATGGTGGCGCCGAAGTGCCCGGGTACCGAAGTGCGTGAAGAGTACAAGCGTGGCTTCGGCGTGCCGACGCTTATCGCAGTTCACCCGGAAAACGATCCGAAAGGCGAAGGCATGGCGATTGCCAAAGCCTGGGCTGCGGCGACCGGCGGTCACCGCGCTGGCGTGCTGGAATCTTCCTTCGTTGCGGAAGTGAAATCTGACCTGATGGGCGAGCAGACCATTCTGTGTGGCATGCTGCAGGCGGGTTCTCTGCTTTGCTTCGACAAGCTGGTGGAAGAAGGTACCGACCCGGCATACGCAGAAAAACTGATTCAGTTCGGCTGGGAAACCATCACCGAAGCGCTGAAGCAGGGCGGCATTACGCTGATGATGGACCGTCTGTCCAACCCGGCAAAACTGCGTGCTTACGCGTTGTCTGAACAGCTGAAAACCATTATGGCACCGCTGTTCCAGAAACATATGGACGACATCATCTCCGGCGAATTCTCTTCCGGCATGATGGCGGACTGGGCCAACGACGACAAGAAACTGCTGACCTGGCGTGAAGAGACCGGTAAAACCGCGTTCGAAACCGCGCCGCAGTATGAAGGTAAAATCGGCGAGCAGGAGTACTTCGATAAAGGCGTACTGATGATTGCGATGGTGAAAGCAGGCGTTGAGCTGGCGTTCGAAACCATGGTGGATTCCGGCATCATCGAAGAGTCTGCGTACTACGAATCTCTGCACGAGCTGCCGCTGATCGCGAACACCATCGCCCGTAAGCGTCTGTACGAAATGAACGTGGTTATCTCTGATACCGCAGAATACGGTAACTATCTGTTCTCTTACGCCTGCGTACCGCTGCTGAAAGAGTTCATGACCACCCTGCAAGCAGGCGATCTGGGTAAAGCGATTGCGGAAGGTGCGGTAGACAACGCGCAGCTGCGCGACGTAAACGAAGCGATTCGCAGCCACCAGATCGAGAAAGTGGGCCACAAACTGCGTGGCTACATGACCGATATGAAACGTATTGCTGTAGCAGGTTAACAACCTTGTCGGGTGGCGCTTCGCTTACCCGACCTACAAAAACGTAAGATGTAGGCCGGGTAAGGCGCAGCCGCCACCCGGCTTTTTTATTTGCGATACAGCACTTTAATAATGTGATAACCGAACTGAGTATGCAGCGGACCTGTTGGCTCCAGCACCGGGCAGGAGAAGACCACTTTATCGAACGCCGGAACCATTTGACCCTGACGGAATTCGCCTAAATCGCCGCCACGCTTGCCTGACGGGCAAATAGAGTGCTTCTTCGCCAGTTTGCCGAAATCGGCGCCGTTTTTGATCTGCTCCAGAAGATCCAGAGCCAGTTTCTCTTCTTTAACAAGAATATGCAGTGCTGCTGCTGTTTTTGCCATGATCGTGCCTTGAGTGGTATGGATTAGGCTCGCTATACTACCACGCTGTTATTCTCCCCTCCTGACTTTCATTGAGCGATCATTTATGCGTCTAAATCCCGGACAACAACAAGCCGTCGAATTTGTAACCGGACCGTGTCTGGTGCTGGCGGGCGCAGGATCCGGTAAAACGCGCGTCATCACCAATAAGATTGCGCACCTGATCCGCGGCTGCGGCTATCAGGCCCGCCACATTGCGGCGGTTACCTTTACCAACAAAGCGGCGCGCGAGATGAAAGAGCGTGTTGGCCAGACGCTGGGGCGCAAAGAGGCGCGCGGGCTGATGATCTCTACCTTCCACACGCTGGGGCTGGATATCATTAAACGTGAATACGCCGCGCTGGGGATGAAATCCAACTTTTCGCTGTTCGATGACACCGACCAGGTGGCGTTGCTCAAAGAGCTCACCGAGGGGCTGATCGAGGATGATAAGGTGCTGTTGCAGCAGCTGATCTCAACGATCTCAAACTGGAAAAACGATCTGATGACCCCGGCCCAGGCTGCGGCGATCGCCAAAGGCGAACGGGATCGGATCTTTGCCCACTGCTATGGTCTGTACGACGCGCACATGAAAGCGTGCAACGTGCTGGACTTCGACGATCTGATCCTCTTACCGACGCTGCTTTTACAGCGAAATGAAGAGGTGCGCGAGCGCTGGCAGAATAAAATCCGCTACCTGCTGGTGGATGAATATCAGGACACCAACACCAGCCAGTACGAGCTGGTGAAGCTGCTGGTGGGGCAGCGCGCGCGCTTCACCGTGGTTGGCGATGATGACCAGTCAATTTACTCCTGGCGCGGCGCACGCCCGCAAAACCTGGTGCTTCTGAGCAAAGATTTCCCCGCGCTGCAGGTGATTAAGCTGGAGCAGAACTACCGTTCCTCCGGGCGCATCCTGAAGGCGGCAAACATCCTGATTGCCAATAACCCGCACGTTTTTGAAAAGCGTCTCTTCTCCGAACTTGGCTACGGTACGGAGCTGAAGGTGCTCAGCGCCAATAATGAAGAGCATGAGGCGGAGCGCGTGACGGGCGAACTGATCGCCCACCACTTCGTCAATAAAACCGAATACAAGGATTACGCGATCCTCTATCGCGGCAATCACCAGTCGCGCGTCTTTGAAAAGATGCTGATGCAGAACCGCATTCCGTACAAAATTTCCGGCGGCACTTCGTTCTTCTCGCGGCCAGAAATTAAAGATCTGCTGGCCTATCTGCGCGTGCTCACGAACCCGGATGACGACAGCGCGTTTCTGCGCATCGTGAATACACCAAAGCGCGAGATTGGTCCGGCGACGCTGCAAAAGCTAGGCGAATGGGCGATGACCCGCAATAAGAGCCTGTTTACCGCCAGCTTTGATATGGGGCTGAGCCAGACGCTGACGGGGCGCGGGTATGATAATTTAACCCGCTTCACCCACTGGCTGGGTGAAGTGCAGCGCCTGGCTGAGCGCGAGCCCGTGGCGGCGGTACGCGATCTGATCCACGGCATTGACTACGAATCCTGGCTGTACGAAACCTCTGCCAGTCCGAAAGCGGCAGAAATGCGTATGAAAAACGTTAACCAGCTTTTTAGCTGGATGACCGAAATGCTGGAAGGCTCTGAGATAGATGAGCCGATGACGTTAACGCAGGTGGTCACCCGCTTTACCCTGCGCGACATGATGGAGCGCGGCGAGAGCGAAGAAGAGGCCGACCAGGTTCAGCTGATGACGCTGCATGCGTCAAAAGGGCTGGAGTTCCCGTATGTGTATCTGGTCGGTATGGAAGAAGGTTTATTGCCGCACCAGAGCAGCATTGATGAAGATAATGTCGACGAGGAACGCCGTCTGGCCTACGTGGGGATCACCCGCGCGCAAAAGGAGCTGACGTTCACGCTCTGTAAAGAGCGCCGTCAGTACGGTGAACTCGTGCGCCCGGAACCCAGCCGTTTCCTGCTGGAACTGCCGCAGGACGATCTGATCTGGGAACAGGAGCGCAAAGTGATTACCGCGGAAGAGCGGATGCACAAAGGACAGGCTAACGTGGCGAACATTCGCGCCATGTTGGCAAAAGCCAAAGAGAAGGGATAATGATGAGTAGGCCGGGTAAGGCTAAGCCGCCACCCGGCAGTGTTCAGCGTATTACTTCACCTCAAGCACCCAGTGCACATAGCTCTGCCACTGGCACTCCTGCTCGATCATCTCTGCCCCAAGCGGGTGATTCTCAATCCAGTTTTCCGGCAGCGTCAGCGTCAGCTTCTCATCATCGGCTAGCAGATTAATGGCGGGTAACAAATCATCGCGGCGGCGGCTGGCAAACAGAATTGCCAGACGCAGCAGGCGACACAGATGCTCGGCCACGCGCGGCGGTACGGCATTTTGCTGATGCAAAGAGGAGAGATCGATGGCGTTGGTCTGGTTCAGCAGCAGCGTTGCCAGCAGCTTTTTCTGTGCGGGCGTGTAGCCCGGTAAATCCAGGTTGCGCACCAGATACGCTGCGTGAGCAGGTGCCTGCTTAAAATCTATGCTGAGCCCCACCTCGTGCAGCGCACAGGCGCTCAGCAATAAATCGCGGCTCAGATGATCAAGATCCCAGGCGTTAGCGACCTGGTCGGCAAAGCGTGATGCCAGCTGTGATACGCGGCCAGCCTGATCGATGTCAACCAGAAAACGACGCTGGACGTTGCGCAGCGTACGGTTGCGGATGTCCTGATCCACCGACAGATGCAGCATCCCGTAGACCAGACCTTCGCGCAGCGCGCCGCCGGCCAGGGTCATACACTGGATATTTAATTCGGTGAATATGGCGATCAGAATGGCCAGCCCGCTTGGGAAAACCAGGGCTCGTTCCAGCGTCAGGCCTTCAATTTCCAGCTCTTCCAGACGTCCGCACTGAATGGCACGCTGTTTAAGCTGCTGAAGTTTGGCAAGCGTGATCCGCTCGTCCATGCCCTGCGCCATCATGATTTCCTGCAGGGCCTGCACGGTACCCGAAGCCCCGACGCAGACTTTCCAACCGTGATAGCGCAGTTCGTCCATTACCGGGCGTAGCACTGCGCGCGCGGCGTTTTCCGCCTCGTCGAAGTTCTCTTTACCCAGATTCCGGTCAGTAAAGTAACGTTCAAGCCAGGTCACGCAGCCCATCGACAGGCTGAACAGCGACGTCGCCTGCGCGCCGGTGCCGGTTACCAGTTCGGTACTGGCACCGCCGATATCCACCACCAGACGGTGATCGTCACCCCCGGTGGTGTGGGCAACGCCCTGGTAGATCAGGCGTGCTTCTTCTTCACCGCTGATAACCTGAACCGGACACCCCAGAATTTCCTGCGCTTTGGCAATAAAATCTACGGCGTTAACCGCCAGTCTGAGCGTCGCTGTGGCGACAACGGTGATTTGAGCATGCGGGATATCCTGCAGACGCTCAGCAAAGAGCCGCAGGCATTGCCAGCCACGTTCCATGGCTTCAGGCGAGAGGTAATTATCACTGCTCAGGCCCGCCGCGAGGCGGACCTTGCGCTTAATGCGCGTCAGCGTTTGTATGCTTCCCGCCACCTCACGCACAACCAGCATATGAAAACTATTCGAACCGAGATCAATTGCCGCATAGAGCGAGGTGGAGCTGAGCATAATGTATTAACCTGAACGACGACGATTACGCGGTGCGCCGCCTGAACGACGCGGACCATTGCCGGAGCGCGGGCGGGAAAGACGCTTAGGCGGCGGCAGTTCGCTTAACAGCGCTTCCGGATTGTATTTACTCTGCGGAATAGAGTGACCGATGTAGGTCTCAATGGCTGGAAGATTCAGCGCATACTCTTCACACGCAAGGCTAATTGAGTGACCGCTTGCGCCCGCACGACCGGTACGACCGATACGGTGTACGTAGTCTTCGCAGTCGTCTGGCAGATCGTAGTTAAAGACGTGCGTCACGGCCGGAATGTGTAAACCACGTGCCGCCACATCGGTTGCGACCAGAATATCAAGATCGCCACGGGTGAACTCGTCGAGGATACGAAGGCGTTTTTTCTGCGCCACGTCGCCGGTCAACAGGCCAACACGGTGGCCGTCGGCAGCCAGATGGCCCCAGATGTCTTCACAGCGGTGTTTAGTGTTCGCGAAGATAATGGCGCGATCGGGCCACTCTTCTTCAATCAACGTTTGCAGCAGACGCATTTTCTCTTCATTGGAAGGATAGAAGAGCTCTTCTTTAATGCGGTGGCCCGTTTTCTGCTCCGGCTCCACTTCCACATACTCGGCGTTGTTCATCTGCTCGAACGCCAGCTCGCGTACGCGATAAGAAAGGGTGGCAGAGAACAGCATGTTCAGGCGCTGATTTGCCGGCGGCATGCGGCGGAACAGCCAGCGGATATCTTTAATGAAGCCCAGATCGTACATGCGGTCAGCTTCATCAAGCACCACAACCTGGATGGCGCCGAGGTTGATATGGTTCTGTTTGGCGTAGTCGATAAGACGGCCGGTGGTCCCAATCAGGATATCCACGCCGCTTTCCAGCACTTTCAGCTGCTTATCGTAGCCGTCGCCGCCATAGGCCAGGCCAAGCTTCAGACCAGTAGCCTGTGCCAGGGGTTCAGCGTCTGCATGGATCTGTACCGCCAGTTCTCGCGTCGGGGCCATAATTAGCGCGCGCGGCTGGTTAACTTTGCGGTCTGCAATCGCTGGGTGAGAAAGTAAATAATGGAACGTTGACGTTAAAAACGCCATCGTTTTGCCGGTACCGGTTTGCGCCTGCCCTGCAACATCGCGACCGGCCAGCGTCAGCGGCAGGGCGAGAGCCTGAATGGGCGTGCAGTTATGAAACCCTTTTGTTTCAAGGGCTTCGATCACTTTTGGGTGCAGGGCGAAGTCGGAAAACTTCTGTTCTGTTAAATGTGTTTTGCTCATAGTGTGGTAGAATATCAGCTTACTATTGCTTTACGAAAGCGTATCCGGTGAAATAAAGTCAACCTTTAGTTGGTTAATGCGACATCAACACGTCGTTGGTGGAGACAAAACCAACGTACCAGGCTTATTCCTGTGGAGTTATATATGAGCGATAAAATTATTCACCTGACTGACGACAGTTTTGACACGGACGTACTTAAGGCTGACGGGCTGATCCTCGTCGATTTCTGGGCTGAATGGTGTGGTCCTTGCAAAATGATCGCCCCGATTCTGGATGAGATCGCTGACGAATATCAGGGCAAACTGACGGTTGCCAAGCTGAACATCGACCAGAACCCGGGCACCGCACCGAAATACGGTATCCGTGGCATCCCGACCCTTCTGCTGTTCAAAAACGGCGAAGTGGCGGCGACCAAAGTGGGCGCGCTGTCCAAAGGTCAGCTGAAAGAGTTCCTGGACGCTAACCTGGCGTAAGGTTCTCCGCTGTGCGTCCAGAGCCCCCGGCTAAATGATGTGGAACTCTGGACGCCCGGCTGAAGTCGTGCTAAGTTAGCTATGACTTCGTTTTAAACATATCTATTGTTTGAATCTTGTTTTACCCGATACTTCCCTTTGTTGACATGAACAATGCGTGAAGTGGCTAAATTCCGGGCTTGTCACTCAATCCGTCTTGTCGTTTCAGTTCTGCGTTCTTTCCCTGTGACCAGACAGCGAACAGACATGAGGTGATGGCCGCTAAACAGGCATGGATGACCCTGCCATACCATTCACAACATTAAGTTCGAGAATCACTCCGAGTTTAAGAACCCACACCATTATGAATCTTACCGAATTAAAGAATACGCCGGTTTCTGAGCTGATCACTCTCGGCGAAAATATGGGACTGGAAAACCAGGCTCGTATGCGCAAGCAGGACATCATTTTCGCCATCCTGAAGCAGCACGCTAAGAGTGGCGAAGATATCTTTGGCGACGGTGTGCTGGAGATATTGCAAGACGGATTTGGTTTCCTCCGCTCTGCAGACAGCTCCTACCTCGCCGGCCCTGACGACATCTACGTATCCCCCAGCCAAATCCGCCGTTTCAACCTCCGCACTGGTGACACCATTTCAGGTAAGATTCGTCCTCCTAAAGAGGGTGAACGCTACTTTGCGCTGTTGAAAGTCAATGAAGTTAACTTCGATAAACCAGAAAACTCGCGTAACAAGATCCTCTTTGAGAACTTAACGCCTCTGCACGCGAACTCTCGCCTGCGCATGGAGCGTGGTAACGGTTCTACCGAAGACTTAACCGCGCGCGTCCTGGATCTGGCATCGCCAATCGGTCGCGGCCAGCGTGGTCTGATTGTGGCCCCGCCGAAAGCGGGTAAAACCATGCTGCTGCAGAACATCGCGCAGAGCATTGCCTACAACCACCCAGACTGCGTGCTGATGGTGCTGCTGATTGACGAACGTCCGGAAGAAGTGACCGAGATGCAGCGTCTGGTTAAAGGTGAAGTGGTTGCTTCTACCTTCGACGAGCCAGCATCTCGCCACGTTCAGGTTGCGGAAATGGTTATCGAGAAGGCGAAACGCCTGGTTGAGCACAAGAAAGACGTGATCATCCTGCTTGACTCCATTACCCGTCTGGCGCGTGCCTACAACACCGTGGTGCCAGCTTCCGGTAAAGTGTTGACCGGTGGTGTGGACGCTAACGCCCTGCACCGTCCAAAACGCTTCTTCGGTGCGGCACGTAACGTGGAAGAGGGCGGCAGCCTGACCATCATCGCAACGGCGCTGATCGATACCGGCTCCAAAATGGACGAGGTTATCTACGAAGAGTTTAAAGGTACAGGTAACATGGAACTGCACCTCTCTCGTAAGATCGCTGAAAAACGCGTCTTCCCGGCTATCGATTACAACCGTTCCGGTACCCGTAAGGAAGAGCTGCTCACCACCCAGGAAGAGCTGCAGAAAATGTGGATCCTGCGCAAAATCATCCATCCAATGGGTGAAATTGACGCGATGGAGTTCCTCATTAACAAACTGGCGATGACCAAAACCAACGACGATTTCTTCGACATGATGAAACGCTCGTAACGCAAATAAAGCCAGCGAACGCCACGTTTTTACGTGGCGTTTTTCTTTTATGGACTATACGCTAGTATCGCCTACTCCCAATTTTGACCGGTCAGTGCGACAATAAGATAATTCGCACAGTAAAAACATTAATAGCTTGAATAATAAACAAATGGAATTGTAAGAGGTTTGCTTTATAACTTCAGGCGCGGCCCCTTGATGGTTATACTTCCTTGACTAACATTTGTTGAGAACATCCATTGTGAACCTACTTGATACGTTTACTGAACTAACCAGTATTTTCTTGTTTACCACCTGCTTTTTGTTTCTGGCACGTAAGGTTGCAAAATATCTGGGCTTAGTGGATAAACCCAACTTCCGTAAACGTCATCAAGGCATGATCCCTCTGGTCGGTGGCATCTCTGTTTTTGCGGGGATCTGCTTCACTTTTGCTATTGCAGATTACTATATTCCGCATGCCAGGCTTTATCTCATATGCTCAACAGTTCTTGTTGTGATTGGTGCGCTGGACGATAGATACGACATCAGCGTCAAAATCCGCGCTTTCGTTCAGGCAGCTGTCGCTATTGCAATGATGGTGTTTGCTAAGTTGCACCTGAGTAGCCTGGGCTATATTTTCGGGGCCTGGGAGATGGAACTCGGCCCATTCGGCTATTTCCTGACACTTTTTGCCGTGTGGGTGGCGATTAACGCGTTCAACATGGTTGACGGTATTGATGGTTTGCTTGGTGGCCTGTCCTGCGTCTCATTTGCCGCCATTGGTTTCATTTTATGGTTCGATGGGCAATACAGCCTTGCTATGTGGTGTTTCGCCATGATTGCTGCCATCCTGCCTTATATCCTGTTAAATCTCGGCGCATTGGGCCGACGCTATAAAGTCTTCATGGGCGATGCGGGTAGCACGCTTATCGGCTTTACTGTCATTTGGATCTTGCTGGAAACCACTCAGGGCGATGTGCATCCCATCAGCCCGGTAACGGCGCTATGGATTATTGCCATCCCCTTAATGGATATGGTTGCGATTATGTATCGCCGCTTGCGTAAAGGAATGAGTCCATTCTCTGCTGACCGTCAGCACATTCATCATTTGATCATGCGAGCCGGATTCACTTCCCGGCAGGCATTTGTGCTTATTACGCTGGCGGCTGCTATTCTAGCGGGGATTGGCGTGACGGCGGAATATACGCACTTTGTGCCTGAGTGGGCCATGTTGGTATTGTTCTTGCTAGCATTTTCTCTCTACGGCTACTGCATTAAGCGCGCATGGAAGGTGGCGCGATTCATTAAACGTATTAAGCGCAGGATGCGACGTAACAGTAGCAAAAACACAACATTAACTAAGTAAAACCGGGACTATGATGACTCAACCGTTGGCGGGAGCGAAATCAGTGGTAACAGAGAATGAACTGGACATTCGGGGTTTGTTTCGCGTGTTATGGGCAGGCAAACTTTGGATTGTGGGGATCGCGCTGGGGTTTGCACTGTTAGCGCTAGCCTACACGTTCTTTGCAAAACAGGAGTGGAGCGCCACGGCAATCACGGACAGACCCACGGTTAACATGCTCGGAGGATACTACTCCCAGCAGCAGTTCCTGCGAAACCTGGATATTAAAGCCAGCCTTGCCACCCCGGACCAGGCTTCCGTTATGGATGAGGCCTACAAAGAGTTTGTGATGCAGCTGGCCTCGTGGGATACGCGCCGCGATTTCTGGTCCCAGACGGATTACTTCAAGCAGCGTCGGGTTGATAACACCAAAGCCGATGCCGCGCTGCTGGACGACCTGATTAACAATATTCAGTTCATGCCGGGCGACGTGCTGCGTAACGTCAACGACAGCGTCAAGCTGATTGCCGAAACCGCACCGGATGCAAACAACCTGTTGCGCCAGTACGTCGCGTTTGCCAGCCAGCGTGCCGCAAGCCATCTGAATGAAGAGCTTAAAGGCGCCTGGGCAGCCCGCACTATCCAGATGAAGGCGCAGGTCAAACGTCAGGAAGAGGTGGCAAACGCCATTTTTGCGCGCCGCGTGCATAACATTCAGCAGGCGCTGAAAATTGCGGAACAGCACAACATTTCCCGCACTGAGACGGATGTTCCGGCTGATGAATTGCCTGATTCTGAAATGTTCCTTCTTGGTCGCCCAATGCTGCAGGCGCGTCTGGAAAACCTGCAGGCCGTTGGGCCTGATTTTGATCTCGACTACGATCAAAACCGCGCGATGCTTAACACGCTTAATGTCGGTCCCTCCCTGGACCCGCGTTTTCAGACCTATCGTTATTTGAGAACGCCTGAAGAACCTGTAAAACGCGACAGTCCGCGCCGCGCATTCCTGATGATCATGTGGGGTATTGTGGGTGCACTCGTTGGTGCTGGCGTGGCGTTAACGCGTCGTCGTACAAACTAAGAACGCCGTTTACGATGAAGGCTGCGGCCTTCATCGCCTAATCGAAGAGAATCGATGTGAAAGTACTTACCGTATTTGGCACCAGGCCGGAGGCCATTAAGATGGCGCCTCTGGTTCATGCGCTGGCCAGCGATCCTGATATTGAAGCGAAGGTCTGCGTCACGGCCCAGCACCGTGAGATGCTCGATCAGGTCCTAACCCTCTTTTCCATCGTCCCGGATTACGACCTTAATATTATGAAGCCGGGACAGGGATTGACGGAAATAACCTGCCGCATTCTGCAGGATCTCAAGCCGATCCTGGAGTCATTCAAGCCCGACGTCGTGCTGGTGCACGGGGATACCACGACGACGATGGCAACAAGCCTGGCCGCGTTTTACCAGCGTATTCCCGTCGGCCATGTTGAAGCGGGTCTGCGCACCGGCAATCTTTATTCTCCGTGGCCGGAAGAGGCCAACCGTACGCTTACCGGGCATCTGGCGATGTACCATTTTGCGCCAACCGAGAACTCTCGCCAGAACCTGCTGCGTGAAAATGTCGCCGATAACAACATCTTTGTGACCGGCAATACGGTCATTGACGCGTTGATTTGGGTACGCGATCGCGTGCTGGCAAACAGCGATCTGCAGAAAGAACTCGCTGCCCGCTATCCTTTCCTGAATAACGGCAAAAAAACCATTCTGGTCACTGGCCACCGTCGCGAAAGCTTTGGTCGGGGCTTTGAGCAAATCTGTCACGCGCTGGCTGAAATCGCCGCGCAGAACGACGATGTGCAAATTGTCTATCCGGTACACCTTAACCCTAACGTCAGCGAGCCGGTCAACCGCATCCTGGGACACGTCGAAAACGTCCTGCTGATTGAACCGCAGGACTACATGCCGTTTGTCTGGCTGATGAACCACGCCTGGCTGATTCTCACCGATTCCGGTGGGATTCAGGAAGAAGCGCCCTCTCTTGGCAAGCCGGTGCTGGTGATGCGTGAAACCACTGAACGTCCGGAAGCGGTTAAAGCCGGGACAGTGCGTCTTGTCGGCACCAACGCACAGCTCATCGTCGAAGAGGTCACGCGCCTTCTGCACGACGATGAAGCGTATCAGGCGATGAGCCGGGCCCACAATCCCTACGGAGACGGGCAGGCTTGTGGCCGTATTTTGCAAGCACTTAAACACAATCGGGTATCGCTATGAGTTTTACTACCATCTCTGTCATTGGTCTTGGCTACATTGGCCTGCCTACTGCGGCGGCATTCGCCTCCCGTCAAAAGCAGGTTGTTGGTGTGGATATCAACGCACGTGCGGTAGAAACCATTAATCGTGGCGAAATTCATATTGTGGAGCCCGATCTTGACCGCGTGGTGAAAGAGGCGGTTGATGGCGGCTTCCTGCGCGCCAGCACGACGCCAGTGGAAGCGGATGCCTACCTGATTGCCGTTCCAACGCCCTTTAAAGGCGATCACGAGCCCGATATGGTCTACGTCGAGGCGGCGGCAAAATCTATTGCCCCCGTGCTCAAGAAAGGGGCGCTGGTAATTCTGGAGTCGACTTCTCCCGTCGGCGCTACCGAGCAGATGGCGCAGTGGCTGGCCGATGCGCGTCCTGATTTACGCTTCCCGCAGCAGGCCGGTGAGCAGGCGGAGATCAACATCGCCTACTGCCCGGAGCGCGTGCTGCCGGGGCAGGTGATGGTCGAACTGATTAAAAACGACCGGGTGATAGGCGGCATGACTCCGGTCTGTTCTGAACGCGCCAGCGCGCTGTACAAGATTTTCCTGGAAGGCGAATGCGTGGTAACCAACTCCCGCACCGCTGAGATGTGCAAGCTGACGGAAAACAGCTTCCGTGACGTTAACATCGCCTTCGCAAACGAACTGTCGCTGATCTGTGCCGATCAGGGGATTAACGTCTGGGAGTTAATCCGCCTGGCGAATCGACATCCGCGCGTCAACATTCTCCAGCCTGGCCCAGGGGTGGGCGGTCACTGTATCGCCGTCGATCCGTGGTTTATCGTGGCGCAGAACCCGGCGCAGGCGCGCCTGATTCGCACCGCGCGTGAAGTGAACGATAGCAAACCTCACTGGGTGCTCAACCAGGTTAAAGCGACGGTAGCGGATTGTCTGGCAGAGAGCGGCAAGCGCGCCAGCGAGCTGAAAATTGCCTGCTTTGGTCTGGCATTTAAACCCAATATTGACGATCTGCGCGAAAGCCCGGCGATGGAAATTGCTGAGATGATTGCCGAATGGCATAAGGGCGAAACGCTGGTGGTCGAGCCAAATATTCATGAACTGCCGGCAAAACTGGCGGGGCACTGCACGCTGACGGCACTCAATGACGCGCTGGCGACGGCGGACGTGCTGGTGCTGCTGGTGGACCATAAAGAGTTTAAAGCCACGCCTGGTGACGCGGTGCGTCAACAGTATGTGGTTGATACCAAAGGCGTCTGGCGTTGAGTGCACTCCACGGCGTGCTGGAATCCCTTGAGTGGGAAAGCGCATTTTTTGCCCGCCCCTCGGCGATAGTCCGCTGGCGCGAGAATGCGCCCGCCCTGCAGGAAGTGGACTTCAGCGCCTGGCAGCGCGTGCAGGCTAAGATCCCGGCGGACCGTGCCGACCTGCTTGACGCGCTCCAGCAACACGGTTTTCAACTGGTTGAAGGCGAGGTAGACCTTTCCATCACCCTCACCCGGCACGATGCGTCCGGCGCGGAAATTGCAACGGAACAGGACATTCCTGTGCTGCGCCAGATGGCGGCCCGGGCGTTTGCGCAAAGCCGCTTTCGCACGCCCTGGTATGCGCCTGACGATAGCGGACGTTTCTATGCCCAGTGGGTAGAGAATGCGGTCAAAGGTACCTTTGACCACGTCTGCCTGATTTTCCGTGCAGCGAACGGCCAGATTCAGGGATTTGTCTCGCTGCGCAAGCTTAACGAGCGCGAGGCGCGTATTGGCTTATTAGCCGGGCGCGGCATGGGAGAGAAACTCATGCAGGCGGCGCTGCACTGGGCGCAGCTGCAGCAGGTTGAGACGCTGCGGGTGGCGACCCAGGTGGGCAACACCGCCGCGCTTAAACGTTATATTGCGAGTGGTGCCAACATCGACGCCACCGCCTACTGGTTATACAGGTGACAAGATGATTCCATTTAACGCACCACCCGTCGTGGGAACCGAGCTCGACTATATGCAGTCTGCCATGGGCAGCGGCAAACTCTGCGGTGACGGCGGTTTTACCCGTCGCTGTCAGCAGTGGATGGAGCAGCGTTTTCGCAGTGCTAAAGTGCTGCTGACCCCGTCCTGCACGGCATCGCTGGAAATGGCGGCCCTGCTGCTGGATATCCAGCCCGGTGATGAAGTGATCATGCCGAGCTATACCTTCGTCTCTACCGCGAATGCATTTGTCCTGCGCGGAGCGAAAATCGTCTTTGTGGATATCCGCCCGGACACCATGAACATTGATGAGACGCTGATTGAAGCGGCGATCACCGACAAAACACGTGCGATTGTGCCAGTTCACTACGCGGGCGTGGCCTGTGAAATGGACACCATCATGGCAATCGCCAAAAAGCACAACCTGTTTGTGGTAGAAGATGCCGCGCAGGGCGTGATGTCCACCTACAAGGGGCGCGCGCTGGGCACTATCGGCCACATCGGCTGCTTCAGCTTCCACGAAACGAAAAACTACACTGCCGGCGGTGAGGGCGGTGCGACGCTGATTAACGATCGTGCCCTGGTTGAGCGTGCGGAAGTGATCCGTGAAAAAGGCACCAACCGCAGCCAATTCTTCCGCGGTCAGGTTGATAAGTACACCTGGCGCGATATCGGCTCAAGCTATCTGATGGCCGACCTGCAGGCAGCGTACCTGTGGGCACAGCTGGAAGCGGCAGAGCGAATTAATCTCCAGCGCCTGTCCCTGTGGCAAACCTATTACGATGCGCTTGAGCCGCTGGCAAAAGCCGGACGTATTGAGCTGCCAACCATTCCGGCCGATTGCGTCCACAACGCGCACATGTTTTACATCAAGCTGCGCGATAACGACGATCGCAGCCAGCTCATCGCCTGGCTGAAAGAGGCCGAAATTATGGCGGTCTTCCACTATATTCCGCTGCACTCCAGCCCGGCGGGCGAAGCGTTTGGGATTTTCGCAGGGGAAGACCGTTACACCACGAAAGAAAGTGAGCGTTTGCTTCGCCTGCCACTGTTCTTCAACCTCGCGCCAGTTAACCAGCGTACGGTGATCAATACCCTTCTGAGCTATTTCGGCTGATATGTCTCTGGCAAAAGCATCGGTGTGGACCGCCGCGTCCACGCTTGTAAAAATTGGTGCCGGACTGCTGGTCGTCAAGCTGCTGGCCGTCTCATTCGGCCCCTCAGGCGTCGGGCTGGCGGGCAACTTCCGCCAGCTTGTTACCGTCCTTGGGGTGCTGGCCGGTGCCGGAATCTTCAACGGCGTGACCAAATACGTTGCTCAGTATCATGATGATGCGGCCCAGCTTCGCAGGGTAGTGGGCACCGCGTCGGCAATGGTCACGGGTTTTTCGACCCTGCTGGCGATTGTGTTTCTGCTGGCCGCGGCGCCCATTAGCCAGGGATTGTTCGGGCACACCCATTATCAGGGACTGGTGCGTCTGGTCGCGCTGGTCCAGATGGGCATTGCCTGGGCTAACCTGCTACTGGCGCTGATGAAAGGTTTTCGCGATGCTGCAGGGAACGCGCTTGCGCTCATCCTGGGTAGCGTCATCGGCGTGATTGCCTATTATTTCTGCTACCGCCTGGGTGGCTATGAAGGCGCACTGCTTGGGCTGGCGCTGGTTCCGGCACTGGTTGTTGTGCCTGCGGCGCTTATGCTGATGCGGCGGGGCGTCATTCCGCTGAGCTACCTGAAACCGCAATGGGATAAAGTGCTTGCCAGCCAGTTGGGTAAGTTTACCCTGATGGCGCTCATTACTTCCGTCACGCTGCCGGTGGCCTACGTGATGATGCGAAACCTGCTGGCGGCGCATTACAGCTGGGATGAGGTGGGGATCTGGCAGGGCGTAAGCAGCATTTCCGACGCCTACCTCCAGTTTATAACGGCTTCCTTTAGCGTTTATTTGCTGCCAACATTATCGCGTCTGACGTCCAGGCAGGATATTACCCGCGAGATTTTCCGATCGCTGCGCTTCGTGTTGCCGGCGGTTGCAGCTGCCAGCTTTACCGTCTGGTTATTGCGCGATGTTGCCATCTGGCTGCTGTTCTCGGCAAAGTTCACCGCCATGCGCGATCTCTTTGCCTGGCAGCTGGTAGGGGATGTGCTGAAAGTGGGAGCTTACGTTTTCGGCTATCTGGTGATAGCAAAAGCGTCCCTGCGGCTGTATATCCTGGCGGAGGTTAGCCAGTTTGTATTACTGACGTCGTTCTCGCACTGGCTGATACCCGCGCACGGCGCGCTGGGGGCGGCTCAGGCCTACATGGCAACCTATATCGTTTATTTCGCTGCCTGCTGCGGCGTATTTTTATTGTGGCGTAAACGCGCATGACTGCACTGATTCACATTCTGGGATCGGATATCCCACACCATAACCAGACCGTTTTGCGGTTCTTCAACGACGAGCTGGCATCGGGCAATCCTGATGCGCGCGAGTTTATGGTTGCAGGTCAGGATAATGGCCTGAGCGCGGCGTTTCCGGCGCTGACAATCACCTTCTGGCCGGATAAAGCTACCCTGGCGAAGGCGGTTATTGCCAAGGCCAAAGCGGATCGTGAGCAACGTTTCTTTTTCCACGGGCAGTTCAATACCGGCCTGTGGCTGGCTCTGCTCAGCGGGGGAATTAAACCCTCCCAGTGCAGCTGGCATATCTGGGGAGCCGATCTCTACGAAGTCTCGCGCGGCTGGAAATTCCGTCTTTTCTATCCGCTGCGTCGCATGGCGCAGGGAAGGGTGGGCTGCGTTTTTGCCACCCGTGGCGATCTGAATTATTTTGCGAAGCAGCACCCTAACGTGCGCGGTGAGCTACTCTATTTCCCAACCCGTATGGATCCGGCGCTGAACACCATGGCGAATGACGCGGTTCGCGAAGGCAAGCTGACGGTGCTGGTGGGGAATTCCGGCGACCGCAGTAACGAACATGTCGCCGCGCTCCGGGCGGTACACCAGCAGTTTGGCGACACGGTGAACGTGGTGGTGCCGATGGGCTATCCCGCCGACAACGACGCCTACATTGATGAGGTTCGCCAGCAGGGGCTTGCGTTATTCAGCGAAGAAAATCTGCACATTCTCAGCGAAAAGCTGGAGTTTGATGACTATCTTGCGCTGCTGCGAAAATGCGATCTGGGCTATTTCATCTTTGCTCGCCAGCAGGGGATTGGTACGCTGTGCCTGCTGATTCAGGCGGGTGTACCGTGCGTGCTTAATCGTGAAAACCCGTTCTGGCAGGACATGGCCGAGCAGCATATTCCGGTGTTGTTCACCTCAGACGCGCTGAATGTCGAAGTGGTACGTGAAGCACAACGCCAGCTCACGCTGGTGGATAAAAATAGCATCGACTTTTTCAGCCCGAATTACCTCACGCCGTGGCACCGCGCGCTGCGTATCGCTTCAGGAGACAACGCATGAGTCAGTTGCAGTTTAGCGGCTTACTGGTTGTCTGGCTTCTGAGCACGCTATTTATCGCCACGCTCACCTGGTTTGAGTTCCGCCGGGTGCGCTTCAACTTTAACGTGTTCTTCTCGTTGCTGTTTCTGCTGACCTTCTTTTTCGGCTTCCCGCTGACCAGCATTCTGGTCTTCCGTTTTGACGTGAGCGTCGCGCCGCCGGAAATTCTTCTCCAGGCCCTGCTGGCGGCGACCTGCTTCTATGGTGTTTACTACGTCACCTATAAAACGCGTCTGCGACCAGCGCAGGCCGCTGCCCCGCGTCGGGCGCTCTTTACTATGAACCGGGTGGAGACCCATCTGACGTGGGTGATGCTCATGACCATCGCCCTGGTCAGCGTCGGCATCTTCTTCATGCATAACGGCTTCCTGCTGTTTAAGCTCCACTCCTACAGCCAGATTTTTTCGGCTGAAGTCTCAGGCGTGGCGCTTAAGCGATTCTTCTATTTCTTCATCCCGGCGATGCTGGTGATCTTCTTCCTTCGCCAGGACAGCAAGGCATGGCTGTTCTTCCTGGTCAGTACGGTTGTGTTCGGTATCTTGACCTACATGATTGTGGGCGGTACGCGTGCCAACATTATCATCGCTTTCGCTATCTTCCTGTTCATCGGCATCATCCGCGGCTGGATCTCGCTGTGGATGCTGGTTGCGGCAGGGGTATTTGGCATTGTGGGGATGTTCTGGCTGGCGCTGAAGCGCTACGGGATGAACGTGGCGGGCGACGAGGCGTTTTACACGTTCCTCTACCTGACGCGCGACACCTTCTCGCCGTGGGAAAACCTGGCATTGTTGCTGCAAAACTACGACAAGATTGATTTCCAGGGGCTGGCGCCGATTGTGCGCGATTTCTACGTCTTTATCCCGAGCTGGCTCTGGCCGGACCGCCCTGGCGTAGTACTCAATACCGCGAACTATTTTACCTGGGAAGTGCTGAACAACCATTCGGGCCTGGCGATCTCGCCAACCTTGATTGGTTCCCTGGTGGTGATGGGGGGAGGCTGGTTTATCCTGCCGGGCGCGTTTGTCGTAGGGTTGATTATTAAGTGGTTTGACTGGCTTTACGTGCGCGGTAACGAAGAGACCAACCGCTATAAAGCGGCCATTTTGCACAGTTTCTGCTTTGGAGCCATTTTCAATATGATCGTTCTGGCGCGCGAGGGGCTGGACTCGTTCGTTTCGCGCGTGGTGTTCTTCATGGTCGTTTTTGGCATCTGCCTGTTACTGGCCAAACTGTTGTACTGGCTGTTCGACAGCGCAGGGCTTGTGCACAAGCGCGAGCCACAGGGCAGCACAACGCTGTCGCAAGTCTGAGTAGGGAAAGTAATGACTGATAAAACTTCTGCACCGCGCTATGCGCTTCGTGGTTTGCAGCTGATTGGCTGGCGCGACATGCAGCACGCGCTGGATTTTCTGTTCGCCGACGGGCAGATGAAATCCGGTACGCTCGTCGCTATCAATGCGGAAAAGATGCTGGCGGTGGAAGATAACGCCGAAGTCAAAAGCCTGATAGAAGCGGCTGAATTTAAATACGCGGACGGTATCAGCGTGGTCCGCTCTATCCGTAAAAAATATCCTGACGCTAATGTATCTCGCGTGGCGGGTGCCGATCTCTGGGAGCAGCTTATGGCCCGCGCTGGTGCGGAGGGGACGCCGGTGTTCCTGATTGGCGGTAAGCCTGAGGTGCTGGCCGAGACCGAAGAGAAACTGCGTCGTCAATGGAATGTTAATATTGTTGGTAGCCAAAATGGTTACTTCAAGCCTGAAGACCAGCAGGCTTTGTTTGCCCGCGTGCGCGACAGTGGGGCAAAAATCGTCACCGTGGCGATGGGGTCCCCGCGCCAGGAGATCCTGATGCGCGACTGCCGCATGGTCAGCCCGGATGCGCTTTATATGGGCGTCGGCGGCACCTACGATGTCTTTACCGGCCACGTGAAGCGCGCTCCGAAGATTTGGCAAAATATGGGGCTGGAGTGGCTCTACCGCCTGCTCTCCCAACCCACCCGCATTAAACGACAGATTCGACTGCTTCGCTACCTCACCTGGCACTATACCGGTAAAATGTAATCAAAATGTAGCGCGATATGCTGTTCGCGCTGCAACTCACCTGCAAAACTGCCGATAATTTGTGCAATGCATTCATTTTTTTAATGCATCGTTTGCCATTTGGCCGATTTTAAGAAACCATTCGCACCGTATTTTAGTACCCCTAAAAAACAATAACCGGTATTAAGCCGGGAAACAGCAAACACAATCGAGGATCTATGGCAGAGAAAAAACCGGAGCTACAGCGTGGGCTGGAAGCTCGTCATATTGAACTGATAGCGCTGGGCGGCACTATCGGCGTGGGCCTGTTTATGGGCTCCGCAAGTACGCTCAAATGGGCAGGCCCTTCCGTATTACTGGCGTATATTATCGCCGGGCTGTTTGTTTTCTTCATCATGCGCTCAATGGGCGAAATGCTCTTCCTGGAGCCGGTAACCGGTTCCTTCGCCGTTTACGCGCATCGTTATATGAGCCCGTTCTTTGGCTACCTGACGGCCTGGTCATACTGGTTTATGTGGATGGCGGTGGGCATCTCTGAAATCACCGCGATAGGGGTCTACGTCCAGTTCTGGTTCCCGGACATGGTCCAGTGGATACCGGCACTCATTGCCGTGGGGCTGGTGGCGCTGGCAAACCTGGCCGCCGTGCGCCTTTACGGTGAAATTGAGTTCTGGTTCGCAATGATCAAAGTCACCACGATTATCGTGATGATTGTCGTCGGCCTGGGCGTGATTTTCTTCGGCTTTGGCAACGGTGGACTCGCTATCGGCTTTGGCAACCTGACCGAAAACGGCGGCTTTTTCGCTGGCGGCTGGAAGGGCTTCCTGACGGCGCTATGTATCGTTGTGGCCTCGTATCAGGGCGTGGAGCTGATCGGTATTACTGCCGGTGAAGCGAAAAACCCGCAGGTCACGCTGCGTAGCGCGGTAGGCAAAGTGCTGTGGCGTATCCTGATTTTCTATGTGGGTGCAATCTTCGTTATTGTGACCATCTTCCCGTGGAACGAAATTGGCACCACCGGCAGCCCGTTTGTTTTAACCTTCGCCAAAATTGGTATCACGGCGGCGGCAGGTATCATCAACTTTGTGGTCCTGACGGCAGCGCTTTCAGGCTGTAACAGCGGGATGTACAGCTGTGGCCGTATGCTCTACGCGCTCTCGAAAAATAACCAGCTGCCTGCGGCAATGAGTAAAGTCTCACGTGCTGGCGTGCCGGTAGCGGGCGTGGCGGTCTCGATCGTCATCCTGCTGATTGGCTCCTGCCTGAATTACATCATCCCTAATCCGCAGCGCGTGTTTGTTTATGTCTACAGCGCCAGCGTGCTGCCGGGCATGGTGCCGTGGTTTGTTATCCTCATTAGCCAGCTGCGTTTTCGCCATGCGCATAAAAAAGCGATCGCCAGCCATCCGTTCCGCTCGATCCTTTTCCCGTATGCGAACTATTTGACTATGGCGTTCCTGATTTGCGTATTAATTGGAATGTACTTTAATGAAGATACCCGCATGTCGCTGTTTGTCGGGCTGATCTTCCTGGCGGCAGTGACGGCCGCGTATAAGCTTTTTGGCCTGGGTCGCCGTGCCACCACGCAGAAAGTGGAGGAATAAGCGGCAAAATGTGCAAACCATAACCAAACGCGCATTTTTTTCAAAAAAGCACTAGACAGCGGGGACGGAGGTACGTAATATCCAGCCCCGCAACGGCGCTAAGCGCCCGTAGCTCAGCTGGATAGAGCGCTGCCCTCCGGAGGCAGAGGTCTCAGGTTCGAATCCTGTCGGGCGCGCCATTTTAGTTCCCGGCGCTAGAGCTGCGGTGGTCTGAGAAGTAGTCAGTACCGCGTGAAAGAATACAGTGGTGGCTATAGCTCAGTTGGTAGAGCCCTGGATTGTGATTCCAGTTGTCGTGGGTTCGAATCCCATTAGCCACCCCATTATTGAAAGAGTTGTGAATTGCGAAGGTGGCGGAATTGGTAGACGCGCTAGCTTCAGGTGTTAGTGTCCTTAGGATGTGGGGGTTCGAGTCCCCCCCCTCGCACCACGACTTTTTAAATGAATTGAACTAAAAATTCAAAAAAGCAGTACATCGGCGAGTAGCGCAGCTTGGTAGCGCAACTGGTTTGGGACCAGTGGGTCGGAGGTTCGAATCCTCTCTCGCCGACCAATTTTGAACCCCGCTTCGGCGGGGTTTTTTGTTTTCTGTAAGTTTTCTCCCCTGTCGTTATCTCCAGAAAGTACCCTTTATCATTGTCGCGATTCAGTGACATGCAAATCATTGAAAATAAGATAAATAATTATTTATGGGATTTACTGTCTCTTCCTGGCGACATATTTCTGCTTTTGCCGATACGCTATGAAGCTTCAGAGGCTACTTAACAGCATAATTTCCTTTTATCTTAAAATGTTGCGCCATGTAAAAGTTCTGCGTGTAAATCTGGCACGTTACGTGCAATAATATACGCGTAGATGCTCATTCCATCTCTTATGTTCGCCTTAGTGCCTCATAAACTCAGGAATGACGCAGAGCCATTTACGGTGCTTATCGTCCACTGACAGATGTCGCTTCGGCCTCATCAGACACCATGGACATAACGTTGAGTGAAGCACCAAATATGTTGTCTTACAGACCTGTTTTAACGCCTGCTTTTATAGCAGGCGTTTTTTTATGTCTTATTCCCGATACCCACGCATGATCAGGGCGACCAACAGCAGGGCGGCTGACGAGACCGTATAGAGCGCCAGCACTGAGCCAAGACCAACAGCCACTATCGCTGTAATGCCGGTGAAAAGCGAGGCGCTGAGCGTTTGCCAGCGCCAGGCTTTACCGCTGGCTGACGCGGTTTGCGTGATATGAAAACTGCTGAGTACGCCAAACGTGCCGGCTGCGAAGAGAACGTTTGAGGCCAGATGCGCGATAAAGATCATCCCCAGCGCACATGCCATCCACCCGGAAAACAACGGCAGCATTCCATAAGCGGCAAGAAAAATACCGAGACAAACGATGATTCGCGGCGTGTGGACGGCAAAGCGCGTCAGGCTCTCTTTTTTTAGCAGCATGGGGCCGCAAAGTTGCCCCATGCTCCTTGCGAAAAGCAGAGGCAGAGCAAGGCCCGCCGCATCCTGAGGATGGAGCTGCTGCGCCAGGGCCGGAAGTAGCGCCATAGCCGGTGAGCCGACGGCCGCCAGCGCTGGCAAAATGAGCAGGCTGCGCTTTTGCCGAACGGTCAACGTCCGCCAGCGCAGTGGCGCGGGGGCTGCCTCTTCACCGGGGAGAGGTAGCAATGGCGCAGAAAACCGCCGCCCAGCCAGCCACAGTAGCATCAGCGACCCGAGAAAACTGGCGGCATCAATAGCCAGCAAGGTAAACACGGAGGTCTGCTTGAATAGCACCACGCCGAGTCCAGTACCTAATAACACCTGAGAAGCAAAAATCACATTTTCCAGACAGGTCGCAGCAGGCAGCTCTGTTTCGCTAAGTCCGCGTTTAAAGAGCAATGTCAGCGCGGGCCAGCTCATCCCGCTGAGCAGCGCTTCGGTGGATTGCACGGCGAGTAGCGAGGCAATGCTGTGATAACCCGCACCGAGCAGGGGGAAGAGCAGGGCGAGCAATCCCAGCCCCTCGGTCAGTATCAGCAGGAATACTGGAGAATAGCGCGAGCACAGCTTTTCGCCGATCGCGCTGCCGATGAATCCCGGAACCGTTGCGAAAAGAAAAGCGAGGGTGAGCAGGGCGGGCGGAGCCGACCACGCTAACAGTAAACCAAAGACCACGACCTGGGTTAAACCATTTCCCAGCGAAGAAAAGATAAAAGCACAGGCAAGCAGGCGCAGCCAGCGGTGGCAGCGCAGCGCTTCAATAAGCGCATACAAAAGCGAGTTCATGAAGATTTCCTTTCAAAAACGATTTAATCCACGCTGCAGAAAGTGCGCGTGTGTGAAAAAAAGTTAATGAAAAGACATCGTTACATTGGCGGGTTCGTTTGCAGATGTGGGTGTAAAGAATGTAGCAGGAGAAAGGCGATAAAAAAAGGAGGCCGTCTGGCCTCCTTTTTTATTTATTGCGGGTTACCGTTATTTTGCAGCGTCAGCAATAGCCCATCGCGCCGCATGGCGGCCGCCTCTTCTGGCTTATGCTGTTTGTCCAGCGTATCGGCAAGCCACGCGTAGTCAAACGCGTCCGGACGCTGTTTCAGTGCCGCACGGAAGGCCAGGCTCGCCTCTTGCCATTCGCCGTGCTTCATCAGCGACTGGCCCAGGGTACTCCACAGCAGCGGACGGTCACCGACGGTTTTGATCTGCTGGCGCAGCACTTTTTCGACCTGCTCAGGGTTATTGGTTTTCAGGCGCGGGATCACCATGACCAGGCGATCGTCGTACTGGCGCTTCAGGCCGTCGAGAAGGATCTCCTGGGCGGTGTCATGATCGTCACATTCAATAAGATGTTCCGCCATGGCCACCTGCAGGGGGACCTGCTGGCGCGTTTTCCGGCTCTGATTCTTCCACCAGGTTTTCAGGCCTTCGCTGCCCAGGTCGGCGCGCGCCTGATCCATCAGGCCAATCCATGCCAGACGCTGAAGTTCATCACGATGTTCATCATCACCCACCTCGGCCTTCGCCATCGACGGAATGATGTCCAGCAACGAGCCCCACGCTCCGGTACGAATATAGGCCTGCTCCGCAAGGCGCAGGACTTCCGGATGACGCGGTGCGATTTCCAGCAGACGGTCAATGCCGTGGCGCGCCGCGTGGTTCTCATTGCGCGCGAGCTGCAGGCGGACGCGGGTAATTTCCACTGGGATCGGGTCGCCAGACGCCAGTTCTGACGCGCGTTCCAGATGCTGGTTAGCGCGGGCTTCATCACCGCGCTGCTGCGCCGCTTCGGCGGCCAGAAGATAGTTCACCACCGGCTGTTCCGCGTGATCGGCGTTTTTCGACATCAGCTTTTCAACCTGCTGGTAATCGCCTTCGGCCAGCTTTAGCAGTGCCTGTTCCGTTTGCTTACGGGCGCGGCGACGCTTACGGCCAACGAACCAGCCGCGGGTATGGGCACCGGTGCGGAAAATACGGCGCAGGATCCATTCAACGGCAAGCAGGACCACGACGCCGAGGATCAGAACGATCGCCAGACCCGTTACGCTGGTTTCAATGTTGTAGTTATCGGTCTGGATCAGGACGTATCCCTGATGACCTGCAAGCATCGGGCCCAGGACGATCCCGGCGATCAGCAGGATGAAGAGTAAAAGGACTTTTAGCATCATTACTCTCCCTGTGGCGCGCTTTCAGGCGCTGGTGCCGCCGCTGTGCCGGTCTGCCCGGCCGGAACGCCCGGCTGCGCCAGCAGGTTACGCACGCGCGTCTGCATCAGCTTCTCCAGAATCGGCTGGCTGGCCAGTTTATCCGGCACGTTCATGGTGATGTTCTGCTGGCTCAGCTTGTCGATATCTTCGAGGAAGGCGGTGGTCGTTGCATCATCGGTGTTGTAGTAGGCGCGTACCCACGTCGAGACGTTATCCAGCGCCTGTTTGTACGTTTCTTCCTGATGGCGCGGCACGGCCTGCGCCGCGACCAGCAGGCGGGAACGGATGTTTTCGCGCAGATAGATATCCTGATTCGGCGCTAACAGCGGTACGGCGGTTTCATCGCGACGGCGGATGGTGATGAAGCTGTCCATAAAGTTCTGCCAGCTTTTCTGCAGGTTTATGCGCCATTCGCTCAGGGAGCTGGACAGCTCGGTACCGTCAGAGTCCATCGGGGAGTCGTCGTCATTGTTATCCGCCAGCTGCAGGTTATCTATTTGATTCGAAAGCTGGTTCACCTTGAGGATAATGCCGTCGTAATCCACCTGTGAAACGGCGGAGAGGCTGGCGATATCTTCGGTAATCGCACGGCGCGCGGTAATGAGGCTCGGATCGTTCATGTCGGCCAGGCTCGCATCGGCGCTTTTCAGCAGCGCGGCGGCGGTGGTCACGTCCTGATCGCTCCACAGCTTACGCCCGGCGAGTTTGACGAGGAAATCGGCCTGCGAGAGTAGCCAGGTTTTGGCATCGGTGCCGGAGATCGTGGCGACTTTCTGCTGTACTTCGCCCAGCTGTTTGGTCAGCTCTTCCTGTTTGCTGTTCGCCTCGGCAAGCGCGGCGGCCTGCTGCTTAATCACCGCTTCCAGCTCGGTTTTCTGCGTTTCCTGCGCTTTTTGCAGGGAGGTAAGCTGATTGACCAGCGTATCGCTGGTGGCCGTCTGGTTAGCACTCTGTTGCTTTACCAGACCATACAGGCCGACGCCTGCTGCCAGCGCAATGGCGATGGCAATCGCGCTCAGCGCGAGGCTGGTTTTATTGCTGCCGTTTTTCTTCTCAGCGGTTTTCTCAGTCGTCTCTGGCTGTGGCGTTGTCTCCACAGTCTCCCTGGTCTCTTCAACCACGGCGGAGGATTTTTCGTGTTCCGTCATTATGGCTTCCCATTTGAGAGTTATTGTAATGCGCGCAGCAGCGCATCGTTGTCGGCGTTATCAGCGATCCGAATATCCTGCCAGCCCAGTTCCCGGGCGAGGTTCGCCAGACGCTCACTGACGACCAGAAGCCGACAGCGGAGTAACCAGTTTTCGCGATACCAACTCGGTATTAGCGACCAAAGCTGTTGTAACATTTCACCGCTGGTGACCACCAGCGTATTAATACCGCGCGCGTGCCAGCGCATCGCCTCTTCAGCACCGTCGTAGTGTTTCGCACAGCGCTGGTAGCACTCAACAAACGTGACGTCAGCCCCGCGTTTCCGCAGCGTTTCACCCAGCAGTTCGCGGCCACCGTTGCCGCGCAAAATGAGCGCGCGCTTTCCGGCAATAGTTTGTAATTCAGGTAATTGTAGCAAGACTTCGCTGATTTCCCGATCCAACGGGTAGCGAACGTCTGTTCCACTCACGGTATGTAAGGCCAGCGCGGTGGTTCTGCCGATAGCGAAATAGCGCGGAGCGGTCGGCCAGCGTGTCCCCGCCTGTTGCAGCTGCGCATGGGCAAATTCCACGGCATGCTGCGATAGCGCAAACAGCAGGTCGCCTTCCTGCAGGGTATTCATCTGGTCGGCGAGCGCAGAGAGCTCCCGACCGGGGGAGAATTCAATGAGCGGAAAACTCCAGGCCACCTGCCCCAGTGCGCGCAGACGGCTCACTAACTGCTCTCCTGCGGGAGAAGGGCGGGTGACAAGAATACTCATGCAGGGGGTTCTCCGTTATAGACCTCGGCCAGAATTTCACGTGCGCCGTTATTCAGCAGCTCTTCCGCCAGCGACACGCCAAGCGCTTCGGCATCCTGCGGCTTGCCGCGACGTTCGCCGCGCACCATCTGTGAACCGTCCGGTGCGCCCACCAGCGCGCGCAGCCACAGTTCACCGTCTGTTAATTCAGCATAGCTGCCAATCGGCACCTGACACCCGCCTTCGAGGCGAGTATTCATCGCCCGCTCGGCTTTTACGCGGGTTGCGGTCTCGTCATGGTTCAGCGGAGCGAGCAGCTCGCGGGTGCGCGCATCGTCCAGACGGCACTCAATGCCGACGGCGCCCTGGCCGACGGCCGGCAGCGACAGCTCTGGCGGCAACGCCACGCGAATACGTTCCTCCAGCCCCAGGCGCTTCAGGCCTGCAACCGCAAGAATAATGGCATCGTAATCGCCGTTATCCAGCTTGCCCAGACGCGTGCCAACGTTACCGCGCAGCGAGCGGATGATAAGGTCAGGACGACGCTCCGCCAGCTGACACTGACGGCGTAAACTGGACGTGCCAACCACGCTACCCGCCGGCAGCGCGTCGAGCGAGTCATAGTGGTTCGAGACAAACGCGTCACGAGGATCTTCGCGCTCGCAGATGGTCACCAGCCCCAGCCCTTCCGGGAACTCGACGGGCACGTCTTTCATCGAATGTACGGCGATATCGGCGCGGTTCTCAAGCAATGCCAGTTCCAGCTCTTTGACAAACAGGCCCTTGCCGCCCACTTTCGCCAGCGGCGTATCCAGAATCACATCACCGCGCGTGACCATCGGCACCAGCTCGACGCGCAATCCACTGTGGCAGGCTTCAAGGCGCTGCTTAACATAATGTGCCTGCCAGAGCGCGAGAGGGCTTTGGCGTGTGGCAATTCTCAAAACATTGTCTAACATGCTTGTTACCGTCATTATCAATCGCTAACCATCCTAACATTGTTGACTCTGGGATGGCAGTTTTACGGTTGATGAAGCGTGAGAGGGACAAGGCGGCGTATTCGTCAGCCATAGCCGTATTCAGGAATTTACACGTACAGAACGGTGCTACACTTGTATGTAGCGCATCTTTCTTTACGGTCAACCGGCAAGGTGTTAAATTGATCACGTTTTAGACCATTTTTTCGTCGGTACCACCATAATGACAAGGGCGAAAAAAGGGTAACGGTTATCTTTTTGAAATACTGCGGGCTCGCTGTTATTCGTGTTTTGAATAGCTTACGACACCCGGAAACATCAGGCGATACGTCTTGTACCTCTATATTGAGACTCTGAAACAGAGACTGGATGCCATAAATCAACTGCGTGTGGATCGCGCGCTTGCTGCCATGGGCCCTGCTTTCCAGCAGGTATACAGTCTGCTGCCGACATTATTGCACTATCACCACCCGCTAATGCCTGGCTACCTTGATGGTAACGTTCCCCAGGGCATTTGCCTCTTCACGCCTGATGAAACCCAACAGCATTATCTGAACGAGCTGGAACTCTACCGCGGCATGCCGCCTCAGGTTTCTCCGAAAGGTGAACTGCCGATTACCGGCGTTTACTCGATGGGGAGCACCTCATCGGTAGGGCAGAGCTGTTCTTCGGACCTGGATATCTGGGTCTGCCATCAATCCTGGCTCGATAACGAAGAGCGCCAGCTGCTGCAGCGTAAATGCAGCCTGCTGGAAAGCTGGGCGGCCTCGCTTGGCGTGGAAGTGAGCTTCTTCCTGATTGATGAAAACCGTTTCCGCCATAATGAAAGCGGCAGTCTGGGTGGTGAAGACTGCGGCTCGACTCAGCACATCCTGTTGCTGGATGAATTTTACCGTACTGCCGTTCGTCTGGCCGGGAAGCGTATTCTGTGGAATATGGTCCCGTGCGAAGAAGAAGAGCATTACGACGACTACGTCATGTCGCTTTACGCGCAGGGCGTACTGACGCCAAACGAATGGCTGGATCTGGGCGGCCTCAGCTCCCTGTCCGCCGAAGAGTACTTTGGCGCAAGCCTCTGGCAGCTCTACAAGAGCATTGATTCACCGTACAAAGCGGTGCTGAAAACCCTGCTGCTGGAAGCCTACTCGTGGGAATACCCTACGCCGCGCCTGCTGGCGAAAGATATCAAGCAGCGCCTGCACGATGGCGAGATTGTCTCCTACGGGCTCGACGCCTACTGCATGATGCTGGAGCGCGTTACCGAATACCTGAAAGCCATTGATGACGCCACGCGTCTTGACCTGGTGCGTCGATGTTTCTATCTCAAGGTCTGTGAAAAGCTGAGCCGTGAGCGCGCCTGCGTGGGCTGGCGTCGTGAAGTGGTCAGTCAGCTTGTGAAAGAGTGGGGATGGGACGAAGCGCGTCTGTCCATGCTTGATAACCGCGCCAACTGGAAGATCGATCAGGTGCGTGAAGCGCACAACGAACTGCTCGACGCGATGATGCAAAGCTACCGTAACCTGATCCGCTTTGCGCGCCGCAATAACCTTAGCGTCTCCGCCAGCCCGCAGGATATCGGGGTGTTAACCCGTAAGCTGTACGCCGCGTTTGAAGCGCTGCCGGGCAAAGTGACCCTGGTTAACCCGCAGATTTCGCCTGACCTGTCTGAACCAAACCTGACCTTTATCTATGTGCCGCCGGGCCGCGCAAACCGCACCGGGTGGTATCTGTACAACCGTGCGCCAAGCATGGATTCGATTATCAGCCATCAGCCGCTGGAATATAACCGCTATCTGAACAAGCTGGTGGCGTGGGCCTGGTTTAACGGCCTGCTGACCTCGCGCACGCGCCTGTTTATCAAAGGCAACGAGGTGGTCGATCTCGCTAAGCTGCAGGAAATGGTGGCGGATGTCTCGCACCACTTCCCGCTGCGTCTGCCTGCCCCAACGCCAAAAGCGCTCTACAGCCCGTGCGAGATCCGCCACCTGGCGATCATCGTTAACCTGGAATACGACCCGACGGCGGCCTTCCGCAATCAGGTGGTCCATTTTGACTTCCGCAAGCTGGACGTCTTCAGCTTTGGCGAGCAGCAAAACTGCCTGGTGGGCAGCGTAGACCTGCTTTACCGCAACTCGTGGAACGAAGTGCGTACCCTGCACTTCAACGGCGAGCAGGCGATGATTGAAGCGCTGAAAACCATTCTCGGCAAGATGCACCAGGACGCCGCGCCGCCGGACAGCGTCGAAGTGTTCTGCTACAGCCAGCATCTGCGTGGGTTGATTCGTACCCGCGTGCAGCAGCTGGTCTCTGAATGCATCGAACTGCGCCTCTCCAGCACCCGTCAGGAAACCGGGCGCTTTAAAGCGCTGCGCGTCTCCGGGCAGACGTGGGGCCTGTTCTTCGAGCGTCTGAACGTGTCGGTGCAGAAGCTGGAAAACGCTATCGAGTTCTACGGCGCGATTTCACACAACAAGCTGCACGGCCTGTCGGTTCAAGTGGAAACCAACCACGTCAAGCTGCCGCAGGTGGTGGATGGCTTTGCCAGTGAAGGGATTATTCAGTTCTTCTTTGAAGAGTCGGGCGACGATGCCGGGTTCAACATCTACATTCTGGATGAGACCAACCGCGCCGAGGTGTATCACCACTGTGAAGGCAGCAAAGAGGAGCTGGTGCGCGACGTCAGCCGCTTCTACTCTTCCTCGCATGACCGTTTCACCTACGGTTCCAGCTTTATCAACTTCAATCTGCCGCAGTTCTACCAGATTGTGAACGTGGATGGCCGAGCGCAGGTGATCCCGTTCCGTACGCAGGCGATTACCCCTGCGGCGCCTGCGAATCAGGATACCGCACCGCTGTTGCAGCAGTATTTTTCCTGAGGCTTTTCGCCCGGTAAGGCGTAGCCGCCACCGGGCAACAAAACTACCTGAAACGCACGTCCTCGCCCGCCTGAGCGGTCGCCGCCTGTTCCAGCAGATCCCAGAACGTTTCGCCGCTGCGATCGCAAACCCACTCGTCACCCTTCAAATCAAAGTGATAGCCGCCCTGTTTGGCCGCCAGCCACACCTGGTGAAGCGGCTCCTGACGGTTAATAATAATTTTGCTGCCGTTTTCGAAGCTCAGGGTCAGAATGCCGCCGTTGATTTCACAATCGATATCGCTGTCGCCGTCCCAGTCGTCGATACGTTCTTCGATGGTCATCCACAGGGTGTCGGCAAGGCGATGGAATTCACTGTCGTTCATGGTTTTGTTCCTGTTTTTCGTGATGGCGGCAGTATAACGCTAAATAATTCCCGTTGCAGGAAAGCGGCAAACTCTTGCTTTTGTGTCTTCTCCTGCGATGATAGAAACAGATTTGAACTTACGGGCAACTTTATAATGAAAAACGCTTTCCGAACGCTTGCCGTTCTCATCACGCTGTTTAGCCTGACCGGCTGCGGACTGAAGGGACCACTCTACTTCCCGCCTGCGGATAAAACCGCGCCGCCGCCGACAAAACCGGTTAACAGCGGCATCGAGTCTTCCACGCCAAAGACTAACGATCGTGGCGATAACGGCGGTCCGACTCAGGTTAACCTCTGACGACAACGTTCTGTACCCGCGCAATGGAGCAAATGATGCAGTTCTCTAAAATGCATGGCCTTGGCAACGATTTTATGGTCGTCGACGCGGTAACGCAGAATGTGTTTTTCTCCCCGGAACTGATCCGCCGCCTGGCGGATCGGCACGTGGGCGTGGGGTTCGATCAGCTGCTGGTGGTTGAGCCGCCCTACGATCCTGACCTCGATTTCCACTACCGTATTTTCAACGCTGACGGCAGTGAGGTTAACCAGTGCGGCAATGGCGCGCGCTGTTTCGCCCGCTTTGTCCGCCTGAAAGGGCTCACCAATAAGCGCGATATCCGCGTCAGTACCGCCAACGGTCGTATGGTGCTAAGCGTTACCGACGATGAGCTGGTGCGCGTCAATATGGGCGAGCCTAACTTCGAGCCTTCCGCCGTGCCGTTTCGCGCAAACAAAGCGGAAAAGACCTATATTATGCGGGCGGCCGAGCAGACAGTATTGTGCGGCGTTGTCTCGATGGGTAACCCGCACTGCGTGATTCAGGTGGATGACGTGGAAACTGCGGCGGTTGAAACGCTCGGTCCGGTGCTGGAGAGCCACGAGCGGTTCCCGGAGCGGGCGAACATCGGCTTTATGCAGGTGGTGAAGCGTGAACACATCCGTCTGCGGGTTTACGAGCGCGGCGCGGGCGAAACCCAGGCCTGCGGAAGCGGCGCCTGTGCGGCGGTGGCCGTCGGTATCTCCCAGGGGTTACTGGCAGAAGAGGTTCGCGTGGAATTACCGGGCGGTCGTCTTGATATCGCCTGGAAAGGAGCGGGTCATTCACTGTACATGACTGGCCCGGCGACACATGTTTATGACGGGTTTATCCATCTATGAAACAACCAGGGGAAGAACTGCAGGAAACAGTGACGGAACTGGACGACAGCGCTGTTGTTGATTATCTGCTGAACAATCCTGAGTTTTTTATTCGCAATGCACGCGTCGTCGAACGAATGCGCGTGCCGCATCCGGTTCGCGGGACCGTGTCGCTGGTCGAATGGCACATGGCGCGCGCGCGTAACCACATCAACCAACTCGAAGAGAACATGACGCTGTTGATGGAGCAGGCCAGCACCAACGAAAGCCTGTTCTATCGCCTTCTGCACCTGCAGGCGCGTCTGGCCTCGGCGCACAGCCTTGAAGAGTTTCTCAGCCGCTTCCACCGCTGGGCGCGCGAGCTGGGGCTGGCGGGCGCAACGATTCGTCTGTTCCCTGATCGCTGGCGCATTGGCGCACCGTCGGGGTTCACCCATCTGGCGCTCAGCCGTCAGGCGTTTGAGCCGCTGCGCATTCAGCGCCTGGGCCATGAGCATCACTATCTGGGGCCGCTGAACGGACCTGAGCTGCTGGTAGTGCTGCCGGAAGCCAAAGCGATTGGCTCGGTGGCGATGTCGCTGATGGGACGCGATGGCGACCTGGGGGTCATATTATTTACCAGCCGCGACGCGCACCACTATGAGCAGGGGCAAGCCACGCACCTGCTGCAGGAGATCGCCCTGATGCTGCCTGAGCTGCTGGAGCGCTGGATTGAACGCGTATGACGGACGGACTGCTCGCCACTGACGTCTCGCGGTTTCTGCGCTTTCTCGGCGTGGAACGTCAGCTCAGCCCCATTACGCTGCTTAACTATCAGCGTCAGCTTGATGCCATCATGCAGATTGCCGAAGAAATCGGCCTGAAAAGCTGGCAACAATGTGACGCCGCCACGGTACGCGGGTTCGTCGTGCGTAGCCGTAAAAAAAATCTTAGCCCGGCGAGCCTTGCGCTCCGGCTCTCTGCCCTGCGCAGCTTTTTCGACTGGCTGGTCAGCCAGGGCAAGCTGAAAGCTAACCCGGCAAAAGGGATCGCCACGCCAAAAGCCCCGCGCCATCTGCCGAAAAATATTGACGTCGACGACGTAAACCGCCTGCTGGATATCGATCTGAACGATCCGCTGGCCGTGCGCGACCGCGCGATGCTGGAGGTGATGTACGGCGCGGGCCTGCGTCTCTCCGAACTGGTGAACCTCGACTTAAAGCATCTCGATCTGGAATCCGGCGAAGTGTGGGTGATGGGCAAGGGCAGCAAAGAGCGCCGCCTGCCGATTGGCCGCAACGCCGTGTCCTGGATTGAGCACTGGCTGGATCTGCGCGGCCTGTTTGGCGCGGAAGAGGATGCGCTGTTTTTATCAAAGCTCGGCAAGCGGATCTCCGCGCGTAACGTGCAGAAGCGCTTTGCGGAGTGGGGCATCAAGCAGGGGCTGAACAGCCACGTGCATCCCCACAAGCTGCGCCACTCCTTTGCGACACACATGCTGGAATCGAGCGGCGATCTGCGCGGCGTACAGGAACTGCTTGGCCACGCGAATCTGTCGACCACTCAAATCTACACCCACTTAGACTTCCAACACCTTGCCTCGGTGTATGACGCGGCGCATCCACGCGCCAAACGGGGGAAATAATGCGTTTTTACCGCCCACTCGGTCAGATCTCAGCCCTGACGTTTGACCTTGATGACACCC